>PDQY01000162.1 GCA_002746795.1 Chloroflexota bacterium
GGTGAGCAATCATGTAATCGCGGAACAGCACGTGTCGGGCGATCTCAGGATCACCGATTTGGAAGGTGTGGAGGTGGTGTGAATGATGCTCATCGCTCCCTTTGCGGAAGTAACGACGGCCAGGAATACCATGCTCGCCTTTGTGGATGTAACCCAGTGCTGCCATGGCCTGGTTGAGATCATCTACCTGTGCGATGTCCCAGACGATGGGCATCATGTCGATGATGGGCTTGGCCTGAATGCCGGGAATGGCGGTGCTGCCGATGTGGTGGCTGTTGACGAGATTGTCCCCGAAAACGGCCGTTAAGGCTGCGATTTCTATTTCATATTGCTGTGCCCAACTCGGGTTGTGGGGTAAGAGCGTCACCTGTCGTTTCATAGTTGTTATTCCACGGTGACATTGGTGAAGACTTCGTAGCTGTTGCCATCCAGGTCTTCCACGATGAAGCCAATCACGTAATTGCCTGGGGCAGCCTCTAACTCTACCCAAGTAAATGGCTCACCGCTAAACGTCAACACGCCGCCTTCCTGGGTTGATGTGGTCTCGACCTGGCCGTTGGCGTCCAAATCTAGCCAGGTTTCTAACAAGGTGAATTTGTCCCCTATTTGCGGGATGATTTCACGGGGGGCGCCCGTGCTGTTCTCCCCGGTGAAGCCTAAGACCTGGGTCAACTCGCCATCACGGAAATAGAGACGCGCTGTGCGTGTTTCACCACCGTCAGCGTAGGTGTAGAGGCCATCAACTGAGTAGGTTGCGTCTGCCATGGCGGCGCCATAGTTCTGCGGCGAGAGTGCCCCGAGTATGGTGTTTTCGCCATCACTGAGGCCAAACATCAGCGGTTCCCACTCAAATTCCAACGTGAAATCCCCTGCGCCCCATTCGGGGTAATAGACGCCATTCACTTGGCGGGTGTCTCCACTTTGGATGAAATCTGTGTCAGCCACAAAAATGGAGTTTGATGTCTGGTCGTAAAAGCCAGTCCAGAAGTAAATGTAGCCGATCTTATTACGGCTGACATCTGTCTTGTAGGAGTGGTTAGGAACCAGGCTGATGTCTGTACTCATCAGTATTGGCTGTCCTGGCGTCGCTGTCTCATCAGATAACGTGATGGGAGAGAGTGAAATCGGAGCTGCCCCGGGAGCTGCCACTTCTGCGGTGCGGTCTGGCACGACCAATTCGGCGGCACCAGGGTCAAAGGCGCGTCCCGTGTAATGATAGGCTAGATAATCGTCCCACAAGGAGGCTGCGGCAAAGCGGTTAGCCACAACTGTGTAGGATTGTGGCCCGGTTGCGGGATGGCGGTAAAGTTGTGAATTGGGGAAATAGATGGAGATTCCTGTGGAGCCTTGTCGTTTGGAGCCGTGGCGTTCGGCAATCACGGCTTGGTCGATGGCTTGCAGCACAGCATTCCCGGTTTCGGTGATGTCACTGTGGCGGGTTTCTGCTTGTAGAATCTCCACGAAGTTACCTAGATCCAGGTATGGCGGCGGGATGTCGCGGCCAAACACGTTGGTGTAGGAACGGGCGTGGTTACGAGCCTGGGCGACTGCCGCTTGATTGGCGGTTTGCAGGGCGTAAGACATGTTGTTGAGGCTTTCGATGAGGGTGGGGATGGCGGCTAGGTCAACGGCCGTTAATGTGACATCTGCTCCCAACTGATTGGCGATCTGTTGAGCTGATGGAGCGCCGAAGAAGGCGCTCAAGGGAGAGCCTCTATTCAAAAATTCGACCCGGGCATCATCGTCAACAAGGCGTTGGTCATCATGAATGTAGCTGTCAACAATGTGCTGCCCTAAATCTGCGCCTGTCATGTCAGGATTTTGCGCCAATGCAGATAAAAAGCCTGTGTATGCCCAGCCAAGCGCTGGTTCAACTTCCTGGGAGGCTACGGCGTAGCGAGCGTGAGGCGCCAAGGCGGCAAATACCTCGATGTGGCTCATTAAACAGGCGTCCATACCGATCAGTTCAAATGCTTCAATGCCTGTTTGACTGCGGATTTCAGTTAACGCCTGGTCAATTTCCATCAAGTACAATTCGTCACCCAGGGCGTTGGCTAACGGCACGTTGCTGGGCAGCTGGCTGCCGCTGCTGCCCGGATTGGGGTCGCTCCAGCCCCCTGGCCAGCCAAGGCCATGATCTGACATGATCAGCACGTGTTTGTCTGCGGGGAAGGTGTCGATAGCCCAGGTGGCAAAATCGACCAGTGTGTTGCCATCTGCCATGTTTACCTCACCTAAATCGATGATTTGCTGCGAGTTGACCTTGTTTAAATCACGATCATGAGTGATGTAGAAACGCCTGGCTGATGACCAGTTGCCATCGCCGCTAAAGCCTGCATCAAAGCGGTCAATTTGTGTCACGATATGCACCCGGTCGTTTGAGCCAACACGCTCCATCTCGTTCACGTCGAGGTAGATGTCTTGCTCCAGGATTTTGTCGTCAGCATCTGCGTAAAGCATTACCAGCCAGGTTTGACCGGCGGTGCTGGCGGGTGGCGGGAGAAACGGCTCGTTGTTGTTGGCTAAATCTGGCTCAATGAAGCTGTTTTCTTGCTCCACAGGTTCTTCGACTACTGGCGCGTAATCATCGCGGTTGCTGGGGGTGCCCTCGTTGTCGCCAAAGAGCAGTATCAAGGGTAAGCCACACACGACTAGCAGGATCACTACGCCAATGATGAGCCAACTGGGTGGTTGTCCGCCGCCGCCACCACCACTGAAAAAGAACGGCCGTTGCCGAGGCGGGCGGCTGCCACCAGACCCCCCGCTGGATGGGCGGAATTTGCGTTTGGGGGCTTTAGCTCGTTCACGTTGACCAGATGATTTACTGGGCCGCCGTCTGGAACCACGCACGGTTCGCTTTTTGTTATCGGCCATGAGGAGGGGTTGGTTTGTCAATTCTATGATTGCGCTCATAAGTTCGCTCCTTACGATGCAAGTTTTCACGAAAATCTAGATTTTTGTGCTGTTTTTTACCTGTTTGCCACTGCCAACGCTGCTTTGGCCATCATGGGAATCATAAACTCCATGGCGGCAAAGCGTTCATCTTGGGTTTGGCCTCGTTGATAGCGAATGTATATTTGGGCGATGATCACGGTGAGCCTGAATAAGCCCAGCGCATGGTAAAAGTGGATGCTGTGAACATCCCGGCCACTTTTCTCAGCGTAGCGTTCTACCAATTCTTGCCGGGTGAGGAAGCCCAAGTCGCCGACTGGCATCATGGCTGCTGTTTGCATGTAGGGTGGGTCTGTGGGCTCTGTCCAATACGTGAGCATGGCACCTAAGTCATTTAATGGATCGCCTAAAGTACACATATCCCAGTCGAAAACGGCCACGATTTTCCCCGGATCGGTTGGATCAAGCATGACGTTGTCCAGTTTGTAGTCGTTGTGTACCAAAGAGAATTGGGTTGTTTGTGGTTGATTGGTTTTGAGCCATTGGTAAACAGCGTCCATCTCTGGCAAATCGTGGGTTTGGGCTTTTCCCCAGCGCTGATACCAACCTTCGATTTGACGCCTGATGAACCCGG
The DNA here is from genome assembly GCA_002746795.1 of Chloroflexota bacterium. Taxonomy (GTDB): domain Bacteria; phylum Chloroflexota; class Anaerolineae; order Promineifilales; family Promineifilaceae. The sequence goes on from PDQY01000162.1 coordinate 3,527, forward strand.
ATGGCTCGCCTAAATCGCTTAATCCCATGACGGTAAAATCAACGGCGTGGAACTGAGCCAGGGTATCCACCAAAGCCTCGCTCATCCGTTTGGGGGCGTTTTTGATGTTGGCATATGCTGCGGGCAGCGAACGGCGCACCACAATGCCTTGCCGTCGTTCCATCACGAAAAAGTTGGCGCCGATGATTGTGGGATCCTGGCAATAAAGGAATGCTTGGGGCGCGTAAGGAAATGCTGTGTGCAGTCTGGATAGCACCTTAAATTCTCGAGCCATATCATGCGCCGATTTTGCTACTGGCCCCAGTGGTGGACGGCGGAGGACGTAGTGGTGGGAGCCATAATCGAGCAAATAGGTGAGATTGGCTGCGCCACCGCCAAATTGGCGTACGGTAAGCGGTTGTGTGCTGCCGGGTAGTTTTCCGTGAAGGTAGCCAGCTAATGTGTCTTTATTAAAGCGCTCATCTGGCCGGACTGCTATTGTATCTGACGTTGACATGGAAACGGGCGCTCCTTATCTTAGGGCTGATGATGAAATATAACGCGGCACTGTGTCATCAGTTTTATTTATACTGTTTTAAAATATGTCGTGCCACCGACCGTTTATGCACTTCATCGGGGCCATCGTAGATGCGGGCAGCGCGTTCATGGCGGAACCAGTAGGCAAGGGGTGTTTCGTCGGTCATGCCTAGGGCGCCGTGGGTTTGCAGGGCACGGTCTAGCACGCGTTGCAGTACGTTTGCCACGTAAAACTTGATGAGTGAAATTTCGTCTCGGGCTTGATACGGCCCTTGCTTGTCGATTTTGTGGGCGGCATCTAAGACCATGAGGCGGGCGGCGTTGATTTCGGCGCGGGATTCGGCAATCCAATTCTGGATGGTTTGCTGGCTGGCCAAGGGGCGTCCGGGCGCTACTTCTCGGCGCACAGCTTGTTCACACATTAAGTCAAAGGCGCGTTCGCAAATGCCAATCCAGCGCATGCAATGGTGGATGCGCCCGGGCCCTAACCGTTGTTGGGCGATCATGAAACCGGCCCCTTCTGGTCCCAGTAGATTGGCTTGGGGGACACGGACGTCGTCGTACATGATTTCGCCGTGGCTGAGCCAGCCAAAGCCGCGTTCGCCCATGACGGAGGTGTTGCGCACCAGGCGAAAGCCCGGTGTGTCACAAGGTATGATGATTTGGCTGGCGCGTTGGTGTTTGGCGGCGTTGGGGTTGGTGATGGCCATGACGATGGCGAAATCAGCCCCGTGGGCGGCGGTGGTGAACCATTTGTGACCGGTGATGATGTAGTCTGAGTTTTGCTTAACGGCCGTTGTACTCATCCAGGTGGGGTTAGAGCCAGGGTTTTCTGGTTCAGTCATGGAGAAGCAGCTGCGAATGTCTCCGGCCAGCAGAGGTTTGAGATAGGTCTCTTGCTGTTCTGGGGTGCCGTGTTCGATGAGGATTTCCATGTTGCCGGCGTCAGGTGCCTGGCAGTTGAAAACGTAATGGCCTAAAAGCGAGCGACCCAGTAGCTCGCTGACGTGTCCGTGTTCAACTAAGGAAAGTCCCATGCCGCCATATTTTTCAGGGATTTGTGGCAGCCACAAGCGCAGGGATTTCGCTTTGAGTCGTTTTTCATGCAGGGCGGCCATTAAAGTTTCGTATTCATGATTGAGCAGCATAGGCTCTAATGGGATGATTTCTTCACGTAGATAATCTTGCATTGTGTGCAGGAGTGTTTGTATTTCTGGTAACATGTTATTCATTTTTCACTTCCTAAGCGGCTAATCTAGCGTCTATTTTCTAAAGTCGAAAAGATGGACTTACTTTTTGTCCTCCGTCGATGAGGAAGGTAGCACCTGTGGTGAAACTGGAGGCATCAGAAGCGAGATAGAGAGCAATGCCAGTTATTTCTTCTGGCTCTGCCATGCGCTGCTGAGGGATGGTTTTGAGGATGGTTTCGTGGAGCATGGGGTTTTGCCAGAGAGCTGAGCTAAATTTCGTTTTGACGAAGCCGGGGGCAATGGCGTTGACTTGAATGTTGAATTGAGCTAGTTCTGCGGCCATGACTTCGGTTAGCATTAGAACGGCTGCTTTGCTCACGGAGTAGACGCCCATCATCGGCTGCGGTTCTAGGCCAGCGATGGAGGCGACATTGATGATTTTGCCGCCGCCTCGTTTTTGCATGCTCTCTGCACAGATTTTAGCCACACGGAAGTAGCCTTTCACATTGACATCCAGGGTTTTGTCCCAGTGGCTTTCTTCTGCGGTGAGGATATGGCCAAAGTGGGGATTGGTGGCGGCGTTGTTGACGACGATGTCAATGCCGCCGTAGGCTGCTGTTGCCTGGTCTACTACCTGCTGGACGGCGTGTGAATTGCCGGTGTGCGCAGCGATGGGCAAGGCTTCTCCCCCCTGGTTACGAATCATTTCAGCGACAGTATCTAGCTTTTCCTGTGTGCGGCTGCTCAAGACGACTTGTGCGCCAGCTGCGGCATATGCTTCGGCAATCGCCTGGCCTATACCGCGTGAGGCTCCGGTGATAAGGGCTACTTTATCGGATAAATCAAAGTTTGGTTGGTTTGTCATGGAAATTTCCTTGTTCGTTGGTATTACTGCCCTTTGTATTCTGGTTCTCGTTTCTGCATAAAGGCCATGACGCCTTCTTGGAAATCGTGGCTGGCGAGGGTTTGCTTTTGCAGGCGGGCTTCGTATTCGATGGTGGCGAGGAGGTCGTTTTGGGCGGCGAAGGTGAGGGCATGTTTGGTGAGGCCAAGGGCCAGGGTGGGGCGTTGGGCAAGATTTTTGGCCCAGGTTAATGTTTCTGCGAGCAGGTTGTCTTCTGGTACGATTTTGTTGACGAGACCCCAGTGGAGGCATTGTTCGGCGGTGATGTGCTGTCCTTCGATGGCCATTTGATAGGCGCGGCTGTAACCGATTTGGCGCATGAGGAACCAGGTGGCACCAGCGTCTGGCACGAAGGCGATGTTGCTGAAGGCCATCATCAAGCTGGCGTTATGCCCCATCACTTGCAGATCACAGGCTAAGGCTAACGACATGCCTGCCCCAGCGGCGACCCCGTTCACTGCGGCGATAACTGGTTTCTTGAGCGTGGTGATGAGCCCCATGAGCGGTTGGTAGGTGTCGATGATGCGGTTGTAGAGTGCATCGGGGGAGGCAATGCTGGAAACGGCCGTTAAATCTGCACCGGCACAAAATCCCTGGCCTGCCCCCGTCAGCACTACGGCACGGACGGTTTCGTCATCTTGTGCCTGTTGGAAGGCGGACAGCAGGTCGGCGTTTAGTTGGGTGTTGAGCGCATTTCGTCGTTCGGGGCGATTCATGGTGATAACAGCGATCTTGTCTTCGGTTTTATAGGTGAGGGTTTTGTATTCTGACATGATATGGTTCTCCTTCGTCGGTGACATAGGTGGAAAAAGTGTCATGACGAATGATTTATGTTTGGCTGTGGCCAAGGGCATATTTTCTTTTTAACAATGCCTGTTATTGTAAAGGATTGATGATGATGACGGGATGTTTCTTGTTAGCTACTCTGATATTAGCTGTTATTGTGTGGGGATGCCAGTCGGAGGGGGCGGAACATGGGGGGAAGTCGCCCAGTTATCATGGTTACGGTGTGGTTGATTATTACCAGGTTGATGAAGAATATGGTACTGAGGAGGATTTTAAACGGCTCATGGCGGAAGCTGAAAAACGGGGTGTCAAAGTTATCGTAGGCCTGGTTCTGAACCATACTTTGGCTCAACATCCCTGGTTTACTGTGGCTGGTGGTGATGACTTTGCTGAAAACTGAGATGGGTATTTGGAGGCAGCAGAGGATCCCGGTTGGCGCGGTCTAGAAGGGCAGCAAGTGTGGCGTAATTTTTAGATGGGCACTTTGTCTTTATTCTGGCTGCCAGTCAGCTTGATAATCGTATACTGCTTTCTTGATTTCATCGGGAATGGGAAAAGCGCTGTTGGTGTCGTAGTTGTACATGACCTGGATGGTTTTGCCGGTGGCCACTAAACGGCCGTCTTCACCGATGAGTTTGTAAATCAGGTCAAAACTCTTGGTGCCAAAGCGAGAAATACCAACGCCTACGGTAAGTGTTTCCCCGAACAAGGCTTGTGATTTATAGGTACAGGCTGCTTCGACTAGGATGATGGGGAAATCTAGCAGGTCAAACTGGTTGGGTAGACTTTTTTCTAGAATTTGGGTGATGTAGCGAATGCGAGCTGCTTCCAGGTAGGTGAAGAAAACGGCGTTGTTGACGTGACCAAGTGCATCGAGATCACGAAAGGTGACGGCGATTTCAGTTTCATAGGGATAATTTGTGATACTCATGATTGTTCTGCTCCTCATCGTTTGCTGAATGACCCTATTTTATCGCAAAACGGCCGTTTTCACTGGGAATTGTTAACTTTATCAACCTTATTGTTGTGGGCTGTGTTTTAGTTGGAGACCACACTGGCTCCTTCTGCCGGGCAGCAAATGTAAATATTAGGCTGTAATCCGGTAGCTGCCTGATAACAAGCGGCCACTGCGTTGGCAAATGCTTTGGCATTGTAATCACGGACTAGGGCAACCGCACAGCCGCCAAAGCCAGCACCTGTCATGCGTGCGCCAAAGTTAGCAGTGTGGCGACGGATAGCACAATCGACGATTTTATTGAGTTCATCACTGGATACCTCGAAGTCATCCCGTAAGCTGATATGGCTTTCGTTTAACAATTTGCCCAAGGTATGGGGGTCATCCTGGAGCATGGCGACCATGGCATCCAGGGTGCGCTGGTTTTCGGTGATGACATGCCTGGCACGTTGGCGGGGAAGGGGCGCTAGTTTATCTGCTTTGTCGTTGAAGGTGTCTATGTTTACATCACGCAAGGCGGTGACGCCAAAGAAGGCGGCTGCCTGCTCGCATTGTTGGCGACGCTGGTTGTAGGCGGAATCAACCAGACCACGGCGGGTGGCGGTATCGAGAATGACAACGGCCGTTTCTTTGGGCAGGGGCACCGCACAGGTTTCTAAAGAACGGCAGTCAATTAACAAGGCGTGATCTTTTTTGCCTGCGGCGGAAATCATCTGGTCCATAATGCCGCAGTTTACGCCTACCCATTGATTTTCACATTTTTGGCTGAGTAAGGCCATTTGTGCCGCATCCCACTTGAGGTTGGAGACGGTGGCAAAGGCGCGTGCAGCTGCTAATTCCAGGGCAGCAGAGGATGATAGCCCGGCGCCAACGGGAATATTGCCAGCGGAAACACCTTGCCAGCCGCTTAATGCCATCCCGGCGTCACGCAGTACCCAGGCCATGCCTTTGATGTATTCCGCCCAACCCTCATTCCCTTTTTCAAAATGTTTCAGGGAAAAATCTGCGGGATGCTCTAAGTCTAAAGAATGGAGGACAACGCGACAATCGTTTCTGGGGGAGAGGGCGATGTAAATGGCGCGGTCGATGGCCATTGGCAGCACAAACCCATCGTTGTAGTCTGTATGTTCCCCGATTAAATTGACACGACCAGGAGCTCTCACCACATGTAACGGCCGTTCTCCAAATCGTTCAAGATACGCTTGGGTAACTTTTTCTTGTAAAGACACTGCAATTTCCTCTCTTTACCACCATGTGGTTTGTATGAAGAAGTATAGTGCAAAAAGGTGGAAGGCAAAAGGCGGCAGAAAGAAGGCAGCTGCTTTGTCGTATTATTGGGTGTCTGTTTCTGGGCGTTTAAGGGAGCAATTCAGCTAACTGCCGGATTACGTAGGTCGGTTGAATGTTGGAAGCGGCTACGGCATCCTCATGGGTGGCGCCGGTTAGGGTGAGGGTGCCTGCCATGCCAGCGTTCAAGCCCATAAGCACATCTGTTTCCAGGCGGTCGCCTGTCATAATGCTCGCTTCGGGGGGCAAGTTTAGCAATTCCAGGATGGCTTCTGCCATGTAATGAGATGGTTTGCCCACCACGGCCTCAATCAACTGTCCGGTGCAGGCTTCAATGGCGGCGATTATGGCTGCTGCATCGGGTTCGCCACCGCCAGGAACCGGACAGTAGCGGTCGGCGTTGGTGGCGAAGAAGCGGGCGCCATTGTAGATGGCGTCGAAGGCGATTTGCAGTTTGCGATACGTGAAGGTGCGGTCAAAACTGGCGATCACGGCGTCAATTTCATTGGGGTTATCGGTGTGGGTGAAGCCGGCTCGTTCTAGTTCAGCACACAAGGATTGTTCACCGACGACAAAAAGTCTGGCTTTGGGCATCTGTTTTTGCAAAAAATCAGCCATGACGTAGGATGAGTTGATCACGTCGTCAGGAGGGGTGGGCAGACCAAGGCGGGTGAGCTTAGCGGCATATTTTTCGCGGGTTTGTGTCGGATTGTTGGAGAGGAAGACGGTGCGTTTGCCTAGTTCCCGTAGATGGGTGATGGTTTCGCCAGCGGAGGGCAGCAGCTTGTTGCCCAGGTAAACTGTGCCATCGAGGTCGAAGATATAAGCGTCGTAGAGTGTGGTTGGTGTTGTCATGGGATTTGGGTTTTGTAATGTATTTCTGGTAAGCTGCGCAGCCGGGCGGCGGCTTGTTCGGCGGTGAGGTCGCGCTGGGCTTCGCCGAGCATCTCGAAGCCAACCATGAATTTTTTGACGGTGGCGGAGCGCAGCAGGGGCGGGTAGAAGTGGGCGTGGAGCTGCCAATGGTTTGCCTCTGCCAGGCCGAAGGGGGCTCCGTGCCAGCCCATGGAGTAGGGGAAGGAGGTCTCGAAGAGATTGTCGTATCTGGTGAGCAGGCGTTTGAGGATGTCGGCGAGGGCGTCACGCTGCTGGTTTTCTAAATCGGGGAAGCGGAGGACGTGGCGGCGGGGCATGAGCAGGATTTCAAAGGGCCATACTGCCCAGTAAGGCACGACGGCCAGCCAATGTTTATTCTCGACGACGAGGCGTTCTTGTTGTTCTTGTTCTAGGGCGGCGTAATCGAGGAGTAACGGCCGTTTCTCCTGTTCATAATACGCTTTTTGCATCTTGTCTTCTCTAGCTGGCGTGTTGGGCAAGGTGTTGAGCGCCCAAATTTGGCCGTGGGGATGGGGATTGGAGCAGCCCATGATGGCGCCTTTGTTCTCGAAAATCTGTACCCATGGATACTTTTGCCCCAACTCAGTGAGTTGGGCTGCCCACGTGTCGATCACGCGACGAATGGCGGGGTGTTCGAGTTCTGGCAGGGTGAGATTGTGTTGGGGGGCGAAGCACATCACACGACAGGTGCCGCTGACATCTTTGGTGCGCAGCAAGGGATGTTCTGGCTCACCGATGGCGGGCGTATCGGACAGGAGGGCGGCGAAGTCGTTGGTGAAGACGAAGGTGTCTGTGTATACGGGATTTATGGCACCGCCAGCCCGTTCATTGCCAGGGCAGAGATAACATTTGGGGTCGTATTCTGGGCGATGGTCAGGGGGGGATTTTTCGACCTGGCCTTGCCACGGCCGTTTTGTGCGATGTGGCGATACGAGGATGTATTCGCCAGTGAGGGGGTTGTAACGGCGATGCGGGTGGTCGGTTGGGTTGAAGGTCATGAGGTGTATCCTGGGTTGGACCAAGGACGAAGCAGGCAGAACCGAACTGTTGTCGTTGGTCGTTGGTTGTTTGTCAAAAAGGTTTTGGTAATTGTCAACTGTCAACCGTTAATTGTCAACGGAGGGAAACTATGTGCGCGTCCACAAGTAAGCTACGAAATGGATGAATGCGCTTTAAGTGACCTTTATCCCTGAGAAACGGGGAGTAATTTTTAAAATGGTCACCATGAGGAGCAATACTTTATATCTCACGCTTTAGATCGTTCAGATTTTATCCTGCTGCTTATATCAATGTTGTTTCTAAAAAAATCAAACTTAAGTAATAATTTGATGACTTTAGGAACACGGATAATATCTTGATTTGCGGTAGATAGGGTTTTAGAACTAATTCTACCATTCGTAACAAGTTCTTTTCCTGCTTCAATATACGCATCGTTTATACAATCGATAATTTTTTGTTTTTTTATATCAACATCTGTTTCTCTAAATAAACTTGCTGATTTTCTAACCAAAATACCTAAATTTTCTGAATCCGTAAACATCGAGTATGTTTCAAAAAATGATATTGCATTTTTAGTGGTCAAGGTCTCGATATTATCGCATAAAATAAGTGACACAAACGGTTTGCTGCTTATACTTGTATCTATATCATGAAAAAATAATCCTGTATTAGTCACACATATGTCATCAACCTTTGATGTATAAAATGTTCGCTCAAGAAGAGTTTTTAATAAACTTGATATAGTGAGAACATAAATCGGAGTGGAGTAAATCACTATATCCGCATTTCTTATTTTTGTGAAAATGATGTCTACGTCATCTAACTTGTTGAATATACATCTTTTTTGATTACCGAGAACTTGACATTTCTTGCATCCAATACAGCGTTTTATATTGTACTCAACTAAATTGATTGATTCGCAGTTTGCTCCATATCCCCTTGCACCCAAGAATATTTTATCAATAATGTCAGAAGATATTCCTTTTGAGCCTCTGAAACTTGAATTGATTGCAAGTATTTTCATCTCTTGGTTTTGTTCCATAATCACTTGAGTTTAGAGTTTTTTAGACATGGACGGTAAGGAAATGACTGCGTCGTGTTATTTGATTTTTTTCCTATGGATTTTGTCTAAACTTAAGAATGTAGACAGTATCTTCTGAAAAAAAAGTAGCATAAGATGATTCTCAATGTCAAGATTCTGGGTTCGGCAAAGGTTTGGAAAGGGGCTTTAAAATGCGCAAAGGACAGCCAATAAGCTGTCCTCTGCATCCCACTATTTCCCACTGAACCGCGCATTTCAGCACAAGTCGGTATAAATCATACTGGAGAACGGCCGTTTTTGCTACGGAGGCTTATCCAAATTCAGCTAGTCGTTTTTGGGTATTGTATACAAAACACAATAATCTTTATGATGGGGGGGATGGTTGGGTGCGGGGTAGTTGGATGTGGAAGATGCTGCCAGGGCAGGTTTCTTCATTATAACCTGGACTTTCCACCCAAATCTTGCCACCATGTGCTTCTATGATGCCTTTGGCAATAGCTAAACCGAGGCCAGGGCCGCCACCTTTGAATTTAGTCTTTCCCGTTGAATGCAAATTGACTTCACCTGTTTGGTAGAATTTTTCAAAGACAAGCTCTTGATTTTCAAGATCAATGCCAATGCCAGAATCCTGAATGCTAATTTCGATGGCGCTTTGTAACTGTGCCTGTCCGGTAATGAGGATACAGCCGCCATTTGGTGTGAATTTGATGGCATTGAGAATGAGTTGTTTTAATGCTTTATGCAGGGCTTCTGGATCGCCTTGTATGCGCCCGAGTTGTTGCATGGATGAATGAATGTGAAATTGTAAATCTCTCTCTTTCAGGTCTGTTTTTAAAGATTGTTGTATCTGATCACATAAGGGGTAAAGGGGAATGTCTTGAAAGAAAAGGTGAAGCTCGCCGTTATCAATTTTGGCAACATCTAGCATGCTTTCAACAACTTCATTGAGCCTCTTGGCACCTTTGTTAATGCCTTCAACAATTTTACCTTGGTTTGAATCGATTGGTATGGTGGGGTCTGATAGCAAAATGTGACAGTACCCATTAATTAAGGCGATGGGGGTGAACAACTCATGGGAGGCGACATAAATGAAGTCAGATTTGGTCTTGTCTAGCCGTTCGGATCGGGTGTAAGCGGATTGTAGATCGGCCGTTCGTTTGGCTATCTCTTTTTCTAGCTGGGTATTGAAACGGGAAACTTGATCATAGACTCGTGCATTTTGTAATGCGAGAACGGCCTGAGAGGCAAAGGAAGTTGCTAGCTCTATATCATTTTGGGTAAAGGGCAGGTTTTTTTCCCGGGACAAAGATAAGATGCCAATGATCGTTTCTTGGTGGATGAGGGGCAGGCCAAGCCATTCAGAGGGATTTTCTAAAGGGGTAATGGCAGGCCAATCTGTGTGATTGGCAGGGTCAGATATGGTGAGGGGTTGTTTTGTCTGTACGACCCGATAAAAAATGTTGTTTTCATCTTGAACATAGGGAATGGTTGTTTGTAATAACCCGGTATCGGATGGGAATCCCCGGGAGGCGACAAATTCCAATACGCCTTCCTGACAAATTAAGACAGCGCCATTATCAAACCATACAAGCTCTTTGAGTTCATCCAAAATCAATGTTAGCACTTTGCGTAATTCAAGTGTACTGGTGAGTGCCTGCCCGATGTCATTCATTTTTTTCATGAATTGGGCTTGTTGCTTAAAGCTCTCAGTTAACACTTTGTTTTTGAGATGGATGGTAATACGTGCCAGGAGTTCTCGTTGACTGAGGGGTTTGGTAATATAATCGACAGCCCCGGCATGAAACCCTTTTAATTTATCTTCTGTGGCTGCTAATGCAGTCATGAAAATGACGGGAATGTTTTGCGTTTTCTCGTTTGCTTTGAGTTTGCGGCACGCTTCAAACCCGTCCATAATCGGCATCATCACATCGAGCAAGATCAGGTCTGGCTCTTTGTTTTGGGCAATTTCAAGCGCTAAACGGCCGTTTTCTGCAAGCATGACCTGAAATCCATGATGTTTTAACAGAGAAGACAAAATTTTCAGATTGGTTTCAGTATCATCAACAACGAGGATGGTGAAGTTTGAATTATCAAAATCTGGTGGATTCATCAATATATCACTTTAAAAACGCCTGATTATTTTACACATCTGGACACTGGCGTTTTTAAGCACCACCATATATGGGAATTTTAGTTGTCAAAATTCGCATATACGGTTTATCAACCATTCTAAATTGAGCGATAAAACCCCTTTTTAAGGCATTTTAGCCTCAAAATTGATAATATTTTCAATTTTCGCCAGAGTCCAGTACACATGGTGGAAAGCGAATTTACTAATTATACCTTGCTGATGCCAGACAGAAAAACACCCTTTCAGCAGTTGACTAAAGAGGTGTTTTCAAGTTTGAAAAAAGATAAAATGAAGAAATCCCCGCTTCAATGTTTTTAACCAAAGCGCCCCGT
>PDQY01000163.1 GCA_002746795.1 Chloroflexota bacterium
GTTTTAGCCGCACCTAAATTTGAGTATGCCGAAATTATATACCTTCTTTTGCCAATGTCAATATCTAAATATCGGGTTACAATTTCAATGTCTCAAATGAGGAGAGATGCGTATACAGATATGATTTTAAAATGACTGATGACGACATAAAACATGGAATGGCATCGTTAGTTTCAAGGAACGGTAAGGAGATGATTTTGGTGTATTATTTGATTTCCGTTCCTTGCCGACAATGGTCTGGCCGCTCGTCCTTGGTCAAATAAAAGGATCTTCCATGAGTTTTCTCTCAAAACTATTCGGATCGAAAGAAAAACCAGTGGTTTATGTTGTATCGGGATTGCCGAGGTCGGGAACCTCGATGATGATGAAAATGTTAGAGGCGGGGGGCATTCCGCCGATGATCGATGAAATAAGAGAAGCTGATTCTGACAACCCCAAGGGGTATTATGAGTTTGAGCGTGTGAAGCAAATGGACAAGGGGGATACGTCCTGGGTGGCAGAGGCGGTGGACAAAGTTGTGAAAGTTATATCGGCGCTGCTCAAACATTTGCCCTCTGATTATGAGTACAAAGTTATCTTTGTGCGCCGCCATATGGATGAGATTTTAGCTTCGCAGCGTCAGATGCTGGTAAATCGAGGGGAGGACAGTAACCAGATGGATGATGCTCAAATGGCTGAGCTTTTTCAGAAGCATCTGACTGCTACGAAAAAGTGGTTGGACGCGCAAGACAACTTTCAGGTGCTATATGTCCATTACAGCGACATCCTGTCTGACCCCATGACACAGGTTCAAAAGATCAATGTCTTTTTAGGTGGCAACCTGGATGTTTTGGCTATGGCTGCCCAAGTCGATCCAAACCTTTACCGCAACCGCCAAAAAAGCTGATTGCCAAGTCCTGATGTAGGTTGGGGCACAATGGTGACGCTTTGCTATCATCCCTTTTCTACAATCAACCCTGGCTGGCTGACGTGGATGAAGTGTCAGGGGGAGCGTTCATCATGTTTTAGCCAGGTTGTTTCTTGCCCTGCCTGCTGAGCTGGTTCTTTATTTGTGCCGGTTTATCTTGATTTAGTTGACGTAAAATTTATCTTGACATCGAACACCTGTTCGCTTATAATGAGCAGAACAAATGAGCGATTGTCAATATTTCTAGCAAAATGCAAGCTGATTGATAATCAAGGAGTGGCTGGCATGGCTAAAAAGAAACCATTATCTGAACGGCAAAAAAACATCTTGAGTTTTATTTATAAATACCGAAAGGAGCACGACCGCCCCCCCACGATTCGTGAAATTGGTGCGGCTGTGGACATCAGTTCAACTTCGGTTGTCAATTATAATCTTACTCGCCTTGAGGAACGAGAATACCTGGTTCGAGATTCTGAAGTTTCCCGCGGGATTAGCTTTACAGACAAGGCGCTTGAGTTTTTGGGGGTGGTTGCCAACAATGTCAATCAGGTTGTTGATGGCTTGTTGAGGATTCCTCTGCGCGGCAATATTGGTGCTAGTTTACCCCTTGAGTCTGTGATGAGTGATTTTAGCTCTTATGATGAGGAAGATGCCATAGAGATTAGTTCAACGATGGTAAACGGCCGTTCTCAAGATCTGTTTGCGCTGCGTGTCGATGGTGATTCCATGATCGATGCCATGGTCAATGATGGTGATATTGTCATCATGAAGCATCAGCAAACGGCAAATAATGGTGATATGGTGGCTGTGTGGTTAGAAGGGGACACGATGACCCTGAAATATTTCTATTATGATGACGAGCGGATTCGCCTGCAACCCGCTAATCCAACGATGGAGCCAATTTATGTGGCTCCAGATGATGTCCAGGTTCAAGGCAAAGTGATGATGGTCTTACGCCAAACGGCCTAGTCCACGGCACTTTGCTGGTTGCGTACCAACCTGCTAATTCAACAACAGTCAGCGACTAAGGAACGGACATTAGATAATACGACGAAGTCGTTTCCTGAGTGTCACTCCTGAGGTTAAAGAAAGACGGTCAAGCGGTCGTCTTTTTTTTGAGGAAGAATTAGAACATATGTTTTCTTTTGCGCCCGCTCAGAACCGTTTAGAACAACGAAGGCAGTTGCAAAAACAACGTTTGCAATATCGAGTGCAATTGCAGTCTCGTCAGATTGAGCGGGTGATGGATGCTCACCAGGTGCCAGCGCACGTTTTGGGCGGCGTTGTCTTGCCAGATACGGTTCAGTTTGGCTTGTCCCCGCAGCTGGATGCTGGCTGGGAAAAATTGAAGGAGTTGATGGCTGATTTGAAATATGCTTTGGGTGTGCCCAGCATTTCAATTGAGAAGGATAACGGATGCGTGCAAATCTCTGTCAGTATGCCACAAACGGCTCCTGTTCGTCTGCTGGATGTGATGGTGATGGTTGATGAGATTCCTGCAAGAACGGCCGTTTTGGGCTTAACTGATGAGAAACGGCCGTTACTGCTGCCGATTGGTGAAAATCATATCCTGATTTCAGGGGTTGAAGATGCCGGAAAAACCTCTCTCTTGCGCACCATTGCCACATCGCTGGCCTTGACAGCTCGCCAATCCCAGCTGCAGCAAGTCGTGATTGCCCCGATAGCTCATCAAGATGATGGCTTTTCCAGGCTGGAACCATTGACTGTATTGCCCCATATGTCTGCTCACATTGCTTATCGGCTAGAAGATTCCTGCCAACTACTAAATTGGCTTTCAGCAGAGATGGAAAACCGGTTGGAACTGCATGAAGATACCCCAGCCATTCTGCTCATGATAGACAACGTTGTAGCACTGATTGAGGCTGGCCAGCAAGCTGTCATGGAACCGTTAATCTCCTTGCTGCAACGAGGTGCTGAAGCAGGAATTCATTTAATTTTGACCACAAATTCGCCGGAATCCGAGTGGCTGTGTGCGCATGTCAAGGCGAGTTTGCCTGTGCGCATCGTTGGCAAAACCCAAGATACAATGCAGGCAAGTGCCGCCTCTGGCATGGGAAAATGTGGTGCGGAGTTTTTATTGGGCGAGGGAGACTTTTTACTCGTTCAAGATGATCAGGCCATTTATTTTCAGTCAGCATTTATTGGGGATTATGATTTGCATATGAGTATCAAACAGATGTATCAAAGGTTTACCTATTCACTATTGGCCAGGCCTTATCTGATCAGACCCCGATTGGAAAGCGTCAATGTTGCACCCATTCCCGATTCTTTTTGGGTGCAGAATGATGAGATACGGTTTGATACCGAGGAGGGATAACAGTTTTACCGAATCATTTCTGGTTGGGCATGAAAGCCCACTGATTATTTGGCTTGCAGAAGGATGGAACGATTGCCCCCTTCAATTAACGTCATCTTAGCTTCATACGTTATGCCATTGTCTAAAGTAATCTCTTCTTTAAGAGAGAGAGCATCTTCCTGTTCTTGACTTACAAATTTCAAGAAACTACCACTAACCAAATTATCAATTGACTCACCAATCACATTGTTTTCTGGTAAATTGAAGGCTTTTCTCGCTGCTGAATTGGCAATGAGCAAGGCACGATCAGATTGCAGCACCAGAATGGGATCATCAGTCAAATCCACAATGGCACTTAGCGTATTTTTCTCAGAGGCAATTTCACTGTAAATATTGGCGTTATTGATGGCAATGGTGACATACCCGCCCAATGCAGAAAGCGCTCGGGTATCATTGCTATCAAACGAAGTTTCTTTTAAGCGATTGGTGACTCCCAGCACGCCAATTGGTTTATTTTGCAAAATCAGGGGCACATAAATGAGAGACTTCACCAGCAAAGCCGTATGCGTTCGTTTCCATTGTGAGTCATTGCCAATGGCGATGGCTCTTTTTGTTTGCAACACTCTACCAGCCAGGCTGTCAGAAACTCGCTTGCGCATCGATTGGGCTTTTGAATCAAGATTCTTAGAAGCGCGAATATATAGCTCACCTTGCTCTTCATCTAAGAGCATAAGGGAGCCTTCCTCGGCTCCAACGACATACACAGCAGCTTCCACAACGCGGTGTAGCACTTCTTCTAAATCCAGGGAAGAAGCCACAGATTTGCCAACCCCATACAAAACATTTAATTCTTGTGCCCGTTGTTGCAGCTGTGAGTTACTTTCCATCAACTGTTGCACCAGTTGATCCCGCTCTCGGGCTAGACGGCTCTCGCGCAAGGCTTTGTCTACCGATTCGCTAATTTCATCTGCGTCAAATGGCTTGATGACATAATCACGAATACCAAGACGGAATGCAGCTACAGCCTTTTTTTCAGAGCCATGTGCTGTGGCCAAAATTGCGGGAATTTCAATGCCGCGTTCTTTCAGCTTTTCTAATACTTCTAAGCCTGTTAACCGGGGCATTTGTTGATCCACAATCATCAAATCTGGTTCTTTGGCAATAGCCATCTCTAAGCCCATGAGGCCATTCGATGCAGACAGTACTTCAAACCCTTTTGGCTTAAGAATATATTCGCTTAAAAATTCACGGATTTCTTGAGAATCATCAATTACGAGAACTCGTTCGTACATGCGCCATTCCTTTAGGATTGGAGGTAAGCAAGATTAGTGATAGGTAACCTCTAGTTTACTACTCGGTAAGGTCACAGGCAAGTTGACCAAATTTATCACCAGTGCCCATGGTGTTAGAGGGGTGGGCGCAGCATGGACTGGCGGGAAACAAACGGCCTGTTGAATTGGAATTGCTGCAAATTTACGGCTGTAGGGATCTCGTGGGTTGTCTTGGTGTTAGGCATTGGTACAATCACGATTCCTACATTTCTTACTGACCTGAGACATAGATTTATTCATGTCTCCAATAAAAAAGAGTCAAAATCATATGGGAAAGTTTATCATTGAAGGGAGTCATCGTCTGCGTGGTACGATTAAGGCGAGTGGTAACAAAAATGCAGCACTCAAACTGTTACCGGCTTGTTTGCTGACTGATGAGCCAGTTATCTTACACAATATTCCAAATATTCAAGATGTCCAAAATACAATTAGATTGCTAGAAGATATTGGAGCCGAACTGATTGACCTGGGCAATGGCAGTTGGCGTGTGCATGCCAAAAATGTATACAAAACTGAATTAGACAGCAGGTTGGCGGGACGCACGCGGGCATCCTTTGTCTTTTCGGGGCCCTTATTGGCGCGAATGGGAGAGGTGACTTTGCCTTTGCCCGGTGGCGATGTGATTGGGGGACGCCCCCTGGATACCTTGATTCGCGGTTTAGAATCCCTCGGCACTGAAGTTGAACTGCTGGGGCAGGGTATTTTCCAGATGAAAGCAAAGAAGCTGCTCGGCGCAGGCTATCATCTACAAGCTGAGGCTAGTGTCACGGCTACGGAAAATACGGTGATGGCTGCTTCTCTCGCTAAAGGCATTACGATTATTGATAATGCTGCGTGCGAACCTCATGTGCGCGATTTATGCAATTTTCTCAATCAAATGGGAGCGCAAATTGAGGGTATCGGCACCAATCGCTTGACTATTCATGGCGTGGAAAAATTGACGGGAACGGAATTCCGTATTGGTGCTGATTTTATGGAAGTTGGCAGCTTCATTGGCGCTGCCGCAGTTACAGGCGGCGAGATTCGCATTAAGGATGCAGACCCTCATAATCTGGGCATGATTGAGTTGGTGTTTGAGAAACTAGGTGTCCATTGGTTGGTGGAGGGCAACGATATTATTCTGGTGCCATCTGAACAGCGTATGAACATCCAACTGGCCTTGGGTGGGCGTATTCCCCACATCAAACCTATGCCCTGGCCTGGTTTCCCGGCGGATTTGATGAGTATCGCTGTGGTGATTGCCACACAGGCGAAAGGGACTGTTTTATTGCATGATTGGATGTATGAGAGCCGCTTCTTTTTTGTGGATAACCTGACTTTTATGGGAGCCAGGATTGTCATTTGTGATCCTCATCGTGTGATTGTGGCTGGCGGCAGTAAACTCCATGCCAGTCCGCAAGGTGTGCCTAGCCCGGATATTCGCGCTGGGATGGCGATGGTGTTGGCAGCTTTGTGTGCGGAAGGAACCAGTGTCATCCATAATATCCAACAAATTGATCGGGGTTATGAAAATATTGAGCAGAAGTTGATTGATTTAGGGGCACATATTAAGCGTGTTGAATAGTTTTTATGGATTATCGTAAGCCTGTTACTTTTGGTGAAAACTGGTCGCCCAGCCGTTACCAGGTGCTGCCTTATTTTGCTGAAGAGAAACGTGTGATGCAGCAGCCTGGTGTGGAGAAGATCTTCGATATGGGCTGTGCTTCTGGTTGGAATATGAGTCGTTTTCGGCAATACGGCCGTTTTCCTATGGGTCTTGATGTGGTGCCGGAGCGGGTGCAGCTGGCTTTGGTTCATGGACCTGTGGTTATAGGCAGTGGTTTGGATTTGCCGTTTGCGGATGAGCAGTTCGACCTCATCTACATTCAGCATGTGCTGCACCACATTGGTGATGTTGCCCGTGCTTTGCAAGAGGTTCGCCGCTGTTTAAGGCCGGGGGGATGCCTCTTTTTGGTGGAGACAACGGAGAATCATCCTTTTATTCGCTGGGGGCGACGGCTTTATCCCCAATGGTTGGGGGATGAGGTGAACGCGCCGTTCTATTTTGAGGGATTGAAAACGCAGTTAGGCGAAGAAGGTTTTCGTGTAGAGAAAGCAGAGCAGTACAGTGTTATTTTCTGGATGTGGGAGATTTTGCCAGACCAACTGCCGTTTATGGAAAAGCTAACGCCGATATTTGTGCAAATTGAGCGGTTGTTTGTGAAGCTGTTTCGCAAAAGTTCGGCTCATTGTTATTATGTGGCGGTGAAAGAGGACGCTGCATGAAAAACGAGCCTCTGATTTCCAGCCACCAATCGCGCCGGGAATGGTGGCTTATCTTGTTGTTATTGGCCATCATGTTGGTGAAAGGGGCCATGTGGAGTTTGGCGCTGCCTCTCTGGCAAGGGCCTGATGAGGATGACCATTATGCTGTGATTCAATTTATCGGTGAAAACGGCCGTTTGCCTGATGTTGGTGATGAGATTTTGCCAGATGAATTGACATTGTCGCGGGAATTGGCCGATGTTGGACGACTGGATTATCAGCCCGAGCAGCGGCAGGGGTGGAGCGACAACCCTGTTGGCTTGCGTGAAGCAGAATTCGCCCAACTGCCAGCCTCGGTGCGTACCAGCACTGAATTAGACACTATGGGCAAGCTTATGCATGCCACGCCCCTTTATTACCTGATAGCTTCTGTGCCCTACCGGTTCATTGCCTATGGTGAAGATTTGCTGGTGCGCATGCAGGTGCAGCGTTTGTTTGCGCTGTTGGTGAGCTGCCCTATCGTCATAGTGGCTTACCTCATTTCCAGGCTGCTTTTTCCCACCAAGGCGGCCATGCGCCTGACGATTCCTACCCTGGTGGCATTTCACCCTCAACTGACCCAAATGACGGCCGTTATCTCTGTCGATGGCTGCTTTTTTGTGTTGTACTCTTTGTTGATCTATCTCTGTTTGCGCGTGCTGCGGGATGGTTTTGCCTGGCCATCGGCCATCGCCATTGGCGTGACATTTGCGGCGGGGATGTTGATGAAGCCCACGCTGAGCGGCTTGGCGCCGTTGGTGGCTCTGGTTGTGTTTTATGATTGGTGGCGGGGGCAGGGGCGGCGCTGGCGCGTGTTTGGATCGGCGCTGCTCATGAATGTGCTGATCATCTTGCCTTTGGCGTGGTGGATGCAGCGCAGTTGGCGCATCAATCAAGATTTGTTTTACTTCAATCCGGTGTTGAAAGGGCATCGGATTATCCAGAATCCTTTTTATGATTACGCGCCGCTGCCACATATGATTGATTATTATCAAAGTGTGTGGGGTGGTTTGTTTACCACCTGGTGGGCACATTTTGGCTGGCTAGACACGCCTGTGGCACCCTGGATTTACCATTTTTTGCGCATCCTGACCTTTTTGGCGATGGCGGGTCTGGCCTGGAAACTATGGCGTGATTGGGAGAAACGGCCGTTATTCTCAGATTGGCAGCAGGGCAAAAATATGGCGCCGGTGATTGTGTGGGCATTCCTGGCGCTGACGATCATCACGCCGGTGCTGCTCATACAACTCTATGATTTAACATTTTGGTGGGATTATGGAAACGGCCGTGGCTTACAGGGGCGCTATTGGCTGGGAACGATTGTGCCTATGCTCACGTTTTTGACTTTGGGCTTGCTCTATGTGACGCCTAAACGATGGCAAATGCCACTGCATGCCTGGCTGCGAATCAGCATGTTTCTGTTTAATGTTGTCGCTTTGTTGGCCTATGTGGTGCCGCGCTATTATTTGTGAGAGGGGAGAGGTGCTTTTGTGAATGCTCGTCAAAAACTACGCTCAAGCCTCAAAACACCAATCTTTTGGATGCTGCTTTTGGGCGGCGTGCTGTTTCTGTTGGTGCGGAGCGGTTATTGGCGCAGCACAAGCGCTGGCGCTCAAGTGCAAGTGCCCATGTTTTATGATGCCCACTACCTGTATCCACGTCCCTGGACGCAGGCGCAGGAGGCGCCCGGCGTGCCTCAACCTTTCCCCGTGGCGTTTTTTGCTGAGAACAGTGTGACGCAACCATTTGTTAGTGGGGCAGATAACCTGTCTCAGGTTGAAGTTTGGCTGCGCGGGTCGCCTTATGGTGTGGTTGATGTGGCCTTATCTGACGAAACGGGTTCTTTGTATGTCGGCTATCAAGTGTTCCCTGAGGATCCTCGCGGTGGGTATGTGCGTTTTGAATTTCCGACGATTGCAGAGGCGGAGGGCAAAACTTTTTGGCTCACGTTGTCAGCGACACATGTGCCTATTGCGGAACCGGCGATCACACGCACGCTAGGAGGCGACCGTTTGGGTGGTGCGGTGCAGCTGAATGAATTTCATCGCCCGGGCAATCTGGATTTACGCACGTATGTGACGGGAACGGCCGTTTTTGATGCCTTACTAGAGCAACTGTTACCTGATCTTTTTCGACTGCGTTTGCAGCAGTATAAGCCGTTCAAAGGGGAAACTTTTGCGATTTTGTTGCTGGTGATGGTGAGTTTGAGTGTGGTCTATCTAATCTTAGCTCGCCCATTTGGGCAACGTTTAGGCCAGGCTGTTTTGTGGACTTTGGTTGGCTTATTGGCCGGATTATTGGGCTGGCAGATTGGCGGGGGACGGGTGCAGATTCCCGGGATCAATGGCGCTGTCACTTTGCATCCTCCTGCTGTCGTTGAGAGCAGCGACGCAACTTGGGGCGAAGGTGAGCGTCTGGTGCATGACTTGTCGCTCTTGCTGTGGACGGCTGACCGCCAGCCGGAGGAACGATTTATCGACACAACCATTGTGGCTGATTATCCGGCCATTGTGGTGCCGGCTGAGTCGGAAATTGGCTATGCTCTCGATGTGCCGCAAAACGGCCGTTTGCGAGTAGGGGCGCAGGTGAAAGAGCCGGGTCAGCTGCAATACACCATCTATTTTGACGAGACAGAATTGGCCACTCAGTTCGTTGATACCGAAACGGTGTGGTTTGATGTGGATTTGACCCCGTTTGCCGGGCAGGGGGGCACCCTGCGTTTGGTGACGGAGGCGGTTCGTGCGCAGCCACAGGGTTACTGGTTCCAACCGCAGATCTTTGCCCAAACGGATTGGCTCTTGCCCCAACTGCCAACAACGGCGCAGACAGCTGGACATCAATTTGGTGATGCCGTGAGGTTGCTGGGCTTCTCGCTGGAGCCGACGGCTGAGAATCAGGTGGAGGTTAGTTTATATTGGCAAACAGAACGGCCGTTACGCCAGAATGCTGTTGTCTTTGTCCACCTGCTCGATGAGACGGGCGAGGTTGTTACCCAGCATGATGGTCAGCCGGTGCAGAACAGCTACCCACTCTCCATCTGGCCGACGCACCATATCATTGCTGATCGCCACCCGCTCACTTTACCAGCAGGCTCCTCCTGGCAAGATTACCAAATGGCTGTTGGCCTTTACCATCCTTCAGATTTCACGCGCTGGCCTGTGACCAATCCTGAGGGCGTACTGAACCCGGATAGTCGAGCCTTGTTGTCTTTAGAACCAATACCATGAGTTGCTTTTCCTCCAAATTTCACGCTTCTTGTTTAGTGGGTGTTTATGCTTGAGCGCCTCAAATCTCTTGTCCGTTCCCGCGATGCCTTAGATGGGATGGTGATGGCTGGTGCCACCGTTGTGGCTGGTGGTTTTGACTATCTGGTGCTGGTGTTTGCTGGAGTACTGCTTTCTGATTTAGAGGCCATTGCTTTTTTGGCTGTTATGAATATGCTTAAAATTGCGGAGCAGCTCACCTGGGTGATTCGCAATGTGGTCGCTTATTATGTCGCTGAATTAGACATTTTGCCTGAAGCCCAAATACGCATTGGCTCCTTTCTTCGGGGGCGCTGGCGTTGGGCATGGCAGTGGGGTTTGGTAACGGCCGTTCTCTTTGTTTTACTGTCCCCCTTCATCAGCAATTTGATCAACGTAGATTCGATGTGGACCTTAATGGCCGCAGGCTTTGCCTTGCTGCTTTTCTTTTTGCGTCCGGTAACGGATGGCACTCTGCAAGGTGTGCAAAACTTCCTGGGGCTTGGCGGCGTAGCTGTTCTCCAATCCGTGCTCCGTTTTGGTTTGACAGTTGGCTTGATTCTGCTTGGCTTAAATTTGGTCGGGGCTGTCCTGGCGCTCCCCGTGGCGTCTAGTCTCGCTTTGATTTTGGCTGTGTGGCTGCTGCGAGGCTATTTCCACACACCCCACACGGACGAGGTGCAAAAGGTTAGCTTGCGCTACTCCTTGCTGACTTTGGTTGGTCTGGGTTCATTTGCCCTGCTCGCTTACACAGATACTATTTTAGTGAATCGGCTGCTGCCAGAAGCTCTGGCGGCACAATACACCCCTGTGAATATCCTGGCACGTATGAACTTGTTTGTGCCTATGGCGCTTGGTATGGTTTTGTTCCCTAAAGCGACACAGCGATATGCGCAAGGGCTTGATGCCCGTCCCTACGTGTTGCTAGCCTTGGCGGCCACGTTGCTTCCTGGTTTTCTGTTAACGGCCGTTTATTTTCTGCTGCCTGAGCTGCTCACAAATCTGGTCTTCCGGGGACAATACCCCAATCCCGGGATGCTGCTTGGGTTGGTCGGTTTAGCCACTACGCTCTTTGCCGGTATCAATATCTGGTTGAATGATGCGCTCTCCGCCGAAAAACGGCCGTTTGTCGTGGCGCTGGTTTTCATTGTCATCGGGCAAATCGCTGCGTTCCTGCTCTTCCATGACAGCCTACAGACCCTTGCCCTCATCATGCTCACGGCTGGTGTTGCCGGGAACCTCGCGGGCGCCGTCACGCTTCTCAGAAAATAAAAAAAGATCGCTCTCCAGCCTGTCAACGACACATACCCCTTCCTCCCTGCTTGAGAAAGGTAACTCATAACGCAAAAAACGATCGTAGCTCATTCGTCAAATTTCCGTAGCCCGTTATACTTGCACCTCACATAACCTCTGATAAGGTTGCACTATGGAGAAGATACGCTGTTCAATAGGCATAACCGCCTATAACGAAGAAGCCAATATTGGCAAACTGCTCAAACGAATACAAAAATCACAATTCGATATTGTTGAGCTAACAGAAATCATTGTCGTCATTAGCGGCTGCACAGACAACACAGAGACCATAGTGCGTCAATTTGCCGCTGATGATCCCCGGATCAATTTGCTTATTCAAGAAAAACGGGAAGGGAAAGCCTCCGCCATCAATCTGTTCATGCGCCATGCGCACGAGAAAGTCTTAATCCTCAGCAGCGCAGATTTACTGCCTGAATATGATGCCCTCGAAAAACTTGTGGCGCCTTTAGCTGATTCAGAAATGGGGATGACTAGCTGCCGCCCCGTGCCCGTCAACGATCCCCACACCTTCATGGGCTTTGGGGTACACATGTTGTGGGATTTGCACCATCAGATTAACCTGCACGGCTTCAAAGCTGGCGAGATGACAGCATTCCGTAAAGTGTTTGAACGCATTCCTTACCATACAGCGGTCGATGAAGCCAGCGTAGAGCCCGTGGTGCGCGGTCAGGGATACAAAGTTTGTTACGTGCCCGAGGCCATTGTCTACAACAAAGGACCAGAACATGTAGACGACTTTCTCCGTCAGCGTCGCCGTATCTATGCTGGTCACCTGGATGTGCAAGAGATGCTTGGCTACGCAGTGAGTACGATGAGTGGTGCAAAAATATTAAAACTCTTTCTCAAAGAACTGGATTGGCATCCCAAACAATTTATTTGGTCTTGGTGTTTTGCCTTTTTAGAAGCTTACGGCCGTTTTCTAGGATGGCGCGATTATAAAAAAGGTGACAAGAACCACACCGTTTGGGAAATTGCCACAACAACCAAAGAACTGACAACCACAAAGGACTAACTGACAAACAAGCATAACCATGGGATTGGTATGCTTCTTTGCTGCTCTACTTAGCTTATGAACTCCATGCTTGGCGTGCTGGCACGCATTCCCCTCTTCAAAATGTACCGACAATTCAACTGGCCCAAGATGTTGCCGTTGAACATCACCCTATCACCTTCCCCTAGGTGTAATTCCCGCTGCCTCACTTGTAACATCTGGATGAAACGTGAAAACGAACTAACCTTGGGCGAATGGGAGAAGGTGCTGGCCTCTTTAGGCAAAACTCCCTATTGGTTTACCATCAGTGGTGGCGAGCCGCTCATGTTTCCTGATATTGTGGATCTGACCAAACTCGCTTACAAATATTGCCAGCCTGGCATTATCAACATCCCCACCAACGCCATCCTGAAAAGCGGCCCTGAACGAGTGCGTGACATCCTTAAAACTTGCACAGATTCACAGCTAATTATCAACTTGTCTCTTGATGGTGTGGGGCAGAAACATGATACCATCCGGGGCGTCAAGGGAAACTTCGAGAAATTTGAAGAACGACTGGAGCAATACCTTGCTTTGCGTGATGAATTTCCTAATCTCGCAGTGGGTATCCATTCCGTGGTATCAGTGTTTAGCGTAGGGCATTTGGATGAACTCATCGCTTACGCCGACCAATCTGGCGCTGACCAGTTCATTACAGAAATTGCTGAACCTCGGGTGGAGTTAGACACGGTGGGGCTACCTATTACCCCCAGCCCCGAAGATTATGCCGCTGCCATTGACCGACTTACGGCATATGTCAACAGCAAGCAATATTCAGGGGTGTCTCGTATCACAGAGGCTTTTCGTGTTGAATATTACAAGTTAGTCAAGCGTGTTTTAGAAGAGCAGGATCAGGTGATTGGCTGTTACGCGGGGTGGGCCAGTGCCCAAATCTATGCTGATGGCACAGTTTGGCCCTGTTGTGTGCGTGCCGATAATCTTGGCAATTTACGCGATTATGACTATGATTTCAAGGAAATTTGGTTTGGGGATAAGATAAAAGAGGTGCGGCGCAGTATTTTAGCAAAGGAATGCTACTGCCCTTTGGCCAATGCCAGTTATACCAATATGCTGATGGATGTTTCGACAGCGGCGCGGGTTGGCGCCAAAGTCATAACGCCAGACTCAATTCTGAGCAGCGATGAATGATTACATTAAAGTGTATGAAGTTGGGCCACGAGATGGCCTACAGAATGAATTGACTCGGATTGAAACGAGCCAAAAGCATCATCTGATTGACAGCCTGGTTGCTGCTGGTTTGCAGCATATCGAATTAACCAGTTTTGTCCATCCTCAGGCTGTGCCGCAAATGGCGGACGCTGATGTGGTGATGGCCACGGCCGTTTCTAAACATCAAGACGCCGGGATTCAATTTATCGGTCTGGTGTTCAATGAAAGAGGTTATGATCGGGCGATTGAGGCGGGGTGCAAAGCGATGGCCTTTGGCGTATCAGTCAGTGACACATTTAGTCAGCGGAACACCCGTCGCTCACCTCAAGAAGCGTTTGCCACGACAAAAAAATTAGTATCTCAAGCAAATCGTGATGGCGTATGGACGCGAGTTTATGTCATGGCCGCCTGGGTCTGCCCTTTTGAAGGCATAACAGATCCCCAGCGCACAACGGCCGTTGCTGAAAAAATCTGGGAGCTGGGCATTGATGAACTGGCTGTCGCCGATACCATCGGTCATGCTAACCCTCTGGCTGTGGGTCAGCTGATGGAAACCCTGGGCAGGCGCCTCGATATGAACCGGTTAGCCGTTCACCTGCATGACACCCAGGCCATCGGTTTGGCGAATGCCACCACTGCCTTGCAAGCCGGAGTGCGCATTTTTGACAGCAGTATTGGCGGGTTAGGGGGCTGCCCCTTTGCCCCAGGAGCGGCAGGCAACCTGGCCACAGAAGACCTGGTGTTTCTAGCCTATAAACTGGGGATGGGCAGCGGCGTAGATTTCCGTAAATTATGGCAAATCGTTTATGACGTGGAGCAATGGGTGGGCAGACCTATTGGCGGTAGGATTCGACAATGGTGGGAAAGCGTTTGCCAGAATGAACCGGCTGTCATGTTTAATTAAGGAACGGCACCTAAACGATTTACACAGATGATTTATACATAATACATAGGTGCCT
>PDQY01000164.1 GCA_002746795.1 Chloroflexota bacterium
CACAACAAACCGATCTATAGCCCCAAAGTCCTAAAGCCACCTGGAAAATAGTTTGATACGATGTGCCTCGGAAACAAAAACCCAAGTTTATTGGCCTGGGATTCTCAACTGGGTTGAGCCATCGTCCCCCTTCATTGTTCCCATCCCTTGTCACTATTTTCAACAATTTACATACATCATGAGGAGAAAACATGATCAAACGATTTGCGCTACTCATCATGCTTCCAGTTTTATTGTTAATGGTTATTTTTGTAGGGAAACGGCCGTTCTCCACCCAAGCTGCCCCCACTGCCGTCCAAGCCCCCGTCCTCAAATGGCAAAACGCAGGCTGTTACAGTTCCTGGTGTGAAACAGGCTGGTATGCCTCTCCTGCTGTCGCCGACATTGACAACGACGGCGACAAAGAAGTGATTGCGTCCCACTACTCCATCGTCTCCCTGGATGGTGATACCGGTGCCGTGGAATGGCGCGTCAAATCGGGATCCGACCGCAGCGATGGCCTCTCCCCCGGCAATGTTGGCCGAACCTGGCCTGGAATCGTAATTGCCGACCTGGACAACAACGGAGATCTGGAAATCGTCACGGCTCATGGAGGCGGGTGGGTCTCCGTCTACAATCATCAGGGTTACTTTGAGCCAGGTTGGCCCCAAAAAGCCGCCTCACAAGAGCTACGCGGCTTATCTGTTTATGATTTAGACAACAACGACGACTTGGAAATCATCGTCACCGCCGCCTCCTACAACGATATCAACACCTGGGTATACGAACACAACGGTTCCCTGCGTGGTGGTTGGCCTCAGCTCAACAATGACAGCGGCTATGCCCACGGCGTGTTCAACGACAATGCCACTGTTGGCGACATCGACAACGATGGCACCGCCGAAATCGTCGTCCCATCTGATGTGCATTACATCGCTGCCTACGAAAGCAACGGGGTACAAATTCAAGCCAACGCCATCTATGGCAGCAAAAAATGGGGTGCAGTCGGCGTTCACGTCGATCATGCCGTTGATTTACGCGGCTGGGCACACTGCGGCACAGAACACCGTCCCAACTTCGCCCATACGCCAGCCGCCATTGTCGATGTCAATGGTGATGGCGTCAACGAAGTGGTGGCAATGGGCAATGTCTACAATTGTGGCACCAGCCCCTACACCAGCTTGTATGAAATACCCTTCATCTTCAATGGCGACCGCAGCCGTTGGGCAGGCAACAGCTTCGATTGGGAAGTCATCCCGTCGCCAGCCGCCAATGCTGATCCCATTAGCGAGGATTACAACACCATAGAAAGCAACATGAGCAACCCAGTGGTGGCTGATTTAGACAGCGATGGCTTCATGGAGATTCTGTTCTCTTCGTATGACGGCCGTTTACATGCCTTCTGGCTCGACAAACAACAAAAACACAACTGGCCCTATGACGTCTATCAACCAGCAGAAGGCTTCTACCGTTTCGCCTCTGAGCCAGTTATCGCCGATCTCGACAACGACGGCTACGCAGAAGTGATCTTTACCTCCTGGACACAAAAAGGCAGCAACCACACCGGCAAACTCCATATTCTCGATTATCAAGGCAATCAACTGCATGCATTAGATTTGCCCACAGCGTATGACGGCCACAATTGGAACGGGGCGCTGGCCGCTCCCACCCTGGATAATATCGACGATGATGCCGATTTGGAAGTGGTGATCAACACCGCCCATTCCGGTTTTGTAGCTTACGATTTACCTGGCACCGAAAATGCGCGTGTTTTGTGGGGTACCGGTCGCAATAACTACCAACGGTCGGCTTCTTATCTGAATGGTAATCTTGAGCGCAGCCACATCTCAGCTGTCCCCCTATTCCCCGCAGCCAACGATACAGTGCGCTACACCATCCACCTCGACAACCCAGGTCTTGAGATCACCACTGCCTCCATAGTCAATGCCATCCCCGCAAACGTCACCTATGCCCACAATCTAGATGCATCTTCAGGCACAGCGGAATATGGAGCAGGCACGGTAACGTGGACAGGCACAGTGCCCAAAGGCAGCGTTGTCACCGTATCTTATGACGTGACGGTCAATCCATCTGTAACCACGCCCACCCCCATCGTCAACGCAGCCACCATCAATGATGGCTTAGGCAATACCCTTGAGCGCTCGTTAACGTTAATCGCCAATGGAGAGGTTGTTCACCTGCCCATCGTCACTAGATAAGTGCGCATCCATAAATAAGCTGCGGAATTGAGGAATGCCCTTTAAGTGACCTTTACCCCTGAAAAACGGGGACTCATGTTTAGACGGTCACTAAGTGAAGTCGGGCAAAGCTCAAGATGCGAAAATAAAAACAAGCATATTGGCCATAATTTTGAAATAAAAAAAGCAGGGATTAGGGGATTCTGGGATTTTCCTTTGATTTAATCCCCTAATCTCCTAATCCCCGCCCCAAAATCACAGCTAACCTACGAAATCTTCAAATCAATCCCCGGCTCAGGATCCGCTTCTGCCAGTTTGGCTTTGACAAAGAACCAGGGCGCATAATAAGTAATCCACAACGCCACCAGGAAGTAACGCAGCACCCGCAAAATTATTGCCAGCCAGAGCGGCGCCTCTGGGAAAATCGCCTTTAACCCCACCCACAAAGCAAAGGTCACCACCAAACCAACGATGTAACGCAGCCCCCGCAGCCAAATTTGGCCATCGACGCGGAAACGAATCCGGCTTCCTTCAAAGATAAGGCCAATGCCTGCGCCAAGCAGCATACCCACGGCCGCTGCTGCCCCTTTTTGTCCGACTAATTCCGCCTCAGGTATATACTCAGCCCAAGCCACACTCATATCAGGTTCACCGATGAGCAAGCTCACGCCCACAAATATCACCGCATACACCACAGGTACGGCAACCACCACCATCAGTTTCTGGCCCAGAATACGCTTCTGAAACCTCTTGGCATAAGTACGCTGCCAGAAAACAAATGCTAGCAGCACCAGGGCAGCAATGAAGAAGCCAACCAACGCATCGTGGGGGAAATGGGCACCCAGGTAAATACGGCTAAGCGCCATGAAAATAATCATCATCACGGCAATCAGCCATGCCCACCAGCGACGAATCCATCCGGCAAAAAACAAGTACGTCACTGCCGCCAACTGCACATGACCACTTGGCACCCCGTAACTGGACTCCTCCCACCACATCAAGCTCTTATCAAACCAAAACGGCCGTGGTCCCCGAAATCCAAATTTGAACAGCGGATTGAAGGCATTGGCAAGAAGGAATACATAAGCAAACAGTTTGCCCACTGACTTATGGATACACCAATAAATAAGAGGTAATAGTGCTAAATAAAATCCTTCAACTCCCAGCGAGCTAATAAACTTGAAGAAACCCTCCAATTGCGGGAATGTCTCCTGCAAATATCGAGTCATTTCAAGTCCGAATTCAAAAATCGGATCCATGTCGCCTCCTTGCAAACATTGAAATCTCTTTCAATGCCTTCATCTTCCCACAACCATTGTAGCGTCCCCCTCTGAAAAACGCTATTTAAGTGCGCAAGTTGCCTCCCTGCCCTGGCAGACTATAATCATGTATGAACCTTGAATGGAGGGTAACATGTCAGCGAGAATTTTGATTATTGAAGATGAAGATCGGATTCGCCAATTTTTACAACGAGGTTTGAGCTTTGAAGGTTATCGCGTAGATGCTTCGGCCGATGGCCAAACAGGGCTAGATCTGTTCCGTGAAAACCCACCAGACCTGGTGCTGTTGGATCTCATGCTCCCTGGCATGGATGGCTTGGAAGTATGCCGCCGTATACGTGCCGCCAGCGAAGTCCCTATCCTCATGTTAACGGCCAAAGAAACAATCGAGGATCGTGTCGTTGGTTTGGATGCTGGCGCAGATGATTATCTCGTTAAACCTTTTGCTTTTGACGAACTGGTAGCCCGTGTTCGCGCACTACTGCGGCGAGCGCAGCCTGCCAAGCCCCAGGTTTACCGCTTTGCCAATCTAGAATTGGACACGGGAACTCGCCAGGGGCAGCGCGGCGAAACTACCTTTGACCTCACGGCAAAAGAGTATGAGCTGCTGGAACTCTTCATGCGGCATCCACGTCAGGTGCTAACCCGTGAAATCATTTTCGACAGGGTTTGGAATTACGACTTTGGCGGCGAAAGCAACATTATTGAAGTTTATGTCCGTTACCTGCGCCAGAAAACGGAGGCTGATGGCGGCTCTCGTTTGATTCATACTGTGCGTGGCATCGGCTACGTTTTGCGAGAAGACGCTTAAAACGCAGCCCCAAGCCATCTATCATACGTGCGCATCCATGAATAAGTTACAGAATTGATGGCTGCGCTGCAAGTGACCTGACCATCTGTAAAACGGGCAATTATTTCTAGACGGTTACTAAGCCGATACAATCGGCGACCATGCATTTAATCTTTTGTCTATTCAAAATCGTCTTCTGCTGATTTACACGCTGATCTTTTCGGCTGCGTTCATTATTTTTGCGCTGATCATCTATTTTCTCCCCAGCAGTCGAATGTTGACAGAAATTGATCATGATCTGCAAACGTTAGCGGATGAGATGATGAGCTCAGGTAATTTTGAGCCAGAGCCAGGGGGGATGGTTCGTGTCACTATTCCTGAGGATTTAATTACGCTAAGAACAGCTTCTACTTTCCTCCTGATCACTGATAAAAATGGAGAAATTTTGGCTCGAACTGGCAATTTATTGAATTTCGCTGGCTTGCTGGATCCTAATGGGTTGGGCACAGAGCCTTCATTCGAATTAGTTAAACTAGAAGATTCCTCTGTTCGTGTGTTATCTCAACCTATCTATACGAACAATGATTCTAGTCAATCCTTGATTGGCTATTTACAGGTGGGGCGATTACTCAACGCTTACGAGAGTTTCAACCGATTGCTGGCGGTTGCTATGCTTGTCGGTTTTGCGGCTGCCACGGCTTCGCTGTTTTTGGCGGTCTGGTTAACACCTAGCTTATTCCGACCATTGGAGGACATTGCCAAAACAGCCAACCGCATTACCCGTGCCGATGATTTGAGTCTACGGGTGCCTTATTCTGAGCGCACGGATGAGATTGGTGTGTTGGCTCGGGCGTTAAATCAAACATTGGAACGTCTTGATAGGCAGTTCCAGACACAACAACGTTTGTTGGCAGATGTCTCCCACGAACTGAGAACGCCTCTCACTGCCATTCGCGGCAATGTGGATTTGATGGAGCGGATGGGAGAAGGTGATCCTCTATCTCTGGAAAGCATTCGTATTGAAGGGGACAGGATGACGCGGTTGGTGGGTGATCTGACTTTATTGGCAAGAGCGGATGCAGGTGGGTTACCACTGGATAAAAAGCAAATTGAACTGGATAATTTGTTGTTTGAGGTTTACCGGCAGTTTAGTGTGATTGAGAAACCGGTGGAGGTGTTGGTAACGGCCGTTGATCAAGTGTGTGTCATGGGCGATGCAGATCGGCTCAAGCAGTTGTTTATCAACCTCATTGACAATGCCATTAAATACACCCCGGATGGCGGCAAGGTGATGCTCAGTCTGGCCATTGTTGACAGGAATGCTCAGTTTGTGGTGAGTGATACCGGGTTAGGCATTCCCCCAGAGGATTTGCCCCATGTTTTTGATAGATTTTACAGGGTGGATAAAGCACGCACACGTGCTCAAGGTGGCTCTGGTCTAGGGTTGTCGATTGCCAAATGGGTGGCACAAGCACATGGGGGAGATATTTACGTTGAGAGTACGGTGGGTAAAGGCACCACGTTTACGGTTTTATTGCCAGCACTCGTTCCCACGGAAACGGCCGTTACCGACGATGCAGAATCTACCACTAGAACACGACCGAATCTTCGGCTTCCCTTCCGCAGAGTTGACCAATGACAAACACCCGCTGACCAATCCTGCCATAAACGCCACATGGACTTGGCGTCGTTCCTCTTTGATCATTAGTCAGACCATTACGTCTGGCTCCGTTTCCAAATCAAAAAGAGGCCACCCCCAATAATCAACAACGGGATAATGGCTCCTCCCATCCACTCGACCATATCGAGTTCTGCTAATAAAAAGTACCCTCCCAACATGATCATAATCAAGCCTATGGTTGCTGGCTTACTTAACTTTCCCGCACCCGATGAAACGGTTTCCTTTAAATCTTTGATATTATCTTGCATCACCTCAGCATCTGAAGCCATAATTGACGTTTCACGGGGCATCACAATCCACATGATGAAGTAAATGAAAAAACCAATGCCACTGGCAAAGGCGAGCAAAACAAAAGCAAGGCGGATAAAAACAGAATCAATATCAAGATACTGGGCAATACCACCACAAACACCCTCAACCATTTTATCAGTTTCACTGCGGGTTAAACGGGATTCAGACATTTCATAAACCTCCACAACAAAAGGGTTTTTTACACCAACCAATCTGCTCAGCATTAAATGATTGGATTTCGTTTTCTCTCTTCTTTTGTGGGTCTATACGGCAGGCACAAGTCAGAGTTGCAGATTCACCAAGAGCAAAATTCAGTCAGATTTATGAGTATTGGGTAGGCTAGGCATGAGAATTACCTAAGCTACCCTCCAGGATAAGGCTGACGGCCGTTTTCCTTTTTGATATACTGTCCTGTTGATTTAGGATCAGTTCAAGGTTTCCTTGAAGAAGGAGCAACTTTATCAGTTCAATTAAAATTTCACAGGTTTGGAAACAACGGTTAGCAAATCTCGTTCAATTTAGGCCAATCAAACAATTGATGGTTTGGGGCATCCTCCTGGTGGTTCCTAAACAACGAGTGGGTGTTGAAGTTGTTCTTTTTAATGACCAACGTCAGGTATTATTACTCAATCATGTTTTTCATCCTGAAATGCCGTGGGGCATTCCAGGTGGCTGGTTAGATAAAAATGAAG
Organism: Chloroflexota bacterium; assembly: GCA_002746795.1. Classification (GTDB taxonomy): domain Bacteria; phylum Chloroflexota; class Anaerolineae; order Promineifilales; family Promineifilaceae. The sequence goes on from PDQY01000164.1 coordinate 6,912, forward strand.
ACCCCGCCCATGGCGCCTTACGTGAATTGAGAGAAGAAACTGGCTTAACGGCCGTTCTGGGGCCTATTTTGCTGCTTAGAAAAGAAAACTCCCCACCCCATATCGGCATCGCTTACCTGGCCTTAGAGCCAAAGGGAGATTTCAATCTGAGTTCCGAAATCATTGAAGCAACCTGGGGCAACTTGGATGAACTCCCCCAGCTTCAGCCCTTCACACAGGAAGCGATAGAAAAAGCGGTGGTGTTGTATGATAGTCTGCCAGACACAGCCTTAAAACTTTAGCAAGACAGATGATCATGAAGATAGATAATTTGCCCAGCCATTGATAAGACCACAAGAATTTAGAAATCTATGGCTTTCAACCGAAAAATCCTTTCCTTTTTAAATCCCTGTCGTTACCATTGATGACCAAACAATTCCTTCAAGATCATCTGCAATCGCAGAAAGAGAGTTAAATAAACATGAACAGGAGCGCCTCCCCAGGGTTAGGACAATGGATCACCGTCTTGCTGCTCGTGACGGTCACCATCTTTCTGTTTATCAAACTATACCAATTTGCTGGGGCTCTCGATTATTACCCAACCGGACTGACCATCGCTGGTGTTGACGTGGGCGGGAGGAATCAAGAGGAAGCCAGTACCATCCTCAATAATCGCTATCTGGAAGCACCTGTGATCATCTATCATGGGGACAATCGCGTGGAAATTAGTCCCACCGACGCAGAATTTACGCTTGATTTAGAAACGATGCTCAGTCAAGCAGATTACCAACGTTACCAGCAAGATTTTTGGGCAGGCTTTTGGGGCTTTCTTTGGGGTCGCCCTATTGAAGTAGAACCAGTACCCCTGTACGCCACTCACAATCGGGAAGAGCTGCGGGAAACCATCAAAAGCATCGCCACCCTCACAGACCAACCGGCACAGCCCCCCCAACCTATTCCTTCGACAATGAGCTTCCAATTTGGCGAAACGGGCACAAGAACTAACATCGAAGCCAGCTTTTCTAATGTAGAAGCAGCCCTTTATCGTCCATCATCACGAGAAGCAAGATTGATCATAGAGCCACTCAATCCAGAACGACCTAGCATGACCTTGCTCACTCGCCTCATGGTCAATTACCTCCAAGATTTTGAAACCCTCAACAATGGCGTCGCCTCCGTGTTTGTGTATGATTTGGAAACAGGGGAAGATGTCACACTCAACGCAGATATTCCCATGTCTGGCACCGATGTACTGCGCCTGCCCATCGTCCTGGAACTGTACCGCCAGATAGACAGTGTGCCCACGCTGCTGCAACGTCAGCTCATTTCAAACACATTGGTTATCGACCCTGATGTGGCCAGCGTCAACCAAATTCTCAGCCAAATTGGTAACGGCGATCCCCATTCTGGAGCAGAACAAGTGACTCGCTCTTTGCAACAATTAGGGCTGGTCAATTCTTACATCTTGACCCCGTTTGGTGAAGATCTGCGAGCTGGACAACGGCCGTTATCCACCCCAGCCAACGCCGCCGAAGAAATCCGCACCCAACCAGATAGCCATGCCCAAATGACCGCCGAAGACATAGGGCTACTCCTGGCAGACCTCTACTACTGCGCACAAGGAAAAGGGGGCACCATAACGGCCGTTTTTGACGACGACATCACCTCAGAAGAATGTCAGGAAATGCTCAACTACATGTCCAAAAACCAAATTGAGAGCCTGCTCGAAGAAGGCATTCCCAGCGACACCACCATTGCCCACCGCCACGGTTGGATCAGCGACACCCACACCGACGCCGGCATTGTCTTCACCCCCGGCGGCAACTACGTCATTGTGGGCATGCTTTACAAACCAAACTGGCTAGAGTGGGAAACCAGTTCGCCTATCCTCTCCGACATTTCCCGCGCCACCTACAACTACTTCAACTACAGCCAACCATATCTGGGAGGTTCCAACAGCACAAACTAAACGATTGACAAACAAAACCATTCAACGACAAAACGACCTGACTACTAAACTACTAAACGATTTATGCTCAAAGCACTACAACGACTTCTAACCTACGTCCTCCTCACCACTGTCCTGCTGTTCCTACTCTACCAGGGCTTTCTCTACTGGCGGGGGCGCGACAATATGCCACCCGGCACCACCATTGCCGGTATAGATGTTTCAGGGCTAACAGCTGAGGAAACGGCCGTTGCCATTCAAACCGCCTACAGTCAACCCATTGCCATCTACCACAACGACGAGCGCATCGAACTCAGCCCCCTCGACACCGGCTTCTCCCTCAACCTGAACGGCATGATTGGCGAAGCGCAAGCCGAAATGGCCGAACAAGACATCTGGATAGGCTTCGCCCGCTTCCTCCTCGGTCGTCCGCTAGAACCATTGGGTATCGAGCCCCTAGAACCCATCCATGTCAACCTGCAAGCTGCCCACGACGAATTCGCCTTGCGTGACCAAGTCACCACCATCAGCTCCTTCATCGACCAACCAGCCCTGCCACCACACATCAACGAAACAACCGGCACCTTCGAAGATGGCCAGGCAGGCTACATCACCGACATCGAAGCCAGCTTACCCGACATTACCGCCGCTCTTTACAAGCCAGACAATCGTGACGCAAAGCTCATCACCTTAGACCAACCTGCTCCCCAATTCGACATCGATTTCCTGGCTGACAGCATCCAAAAACAGCTAGACTCCTTCTCCGGTGTGGGCAGCGTCTTCATCAGAGATCTAGAAACAGGGGAAGAAATCGCCATCAACGCCGACGACGCAATTTCCGGCCTCAGCATCCTCAAAATCATGATTTTCGTAGAAGCGTATCGCACCTTTGATGGCTCACCCAACGAATATGTGCAAGGCTTGCTCTACGACACCGCCGTTCGTTCCAGCAACTTCGGCGCCAACCTGCTCCTGCACGAAATCGCCGGGGAAAACAACACCTATCGCGGCGCAGACCTGCTCACAGAGTCCATGCACCGCCTCGGCCTGGTTAACACCTTCATGGCCGTGCCGTACGACGCCGTGGCACCAGCCACTCGCCGCAGCACCTACGTCACCCCAGCCAACTCCAAACCCGACCTGCTCATGACCCCCGACACCGCCATGCAAACCACCGCCGAAGAGATGGGCACCTTCCTGTCCATGCTCTACTACTGCTCAAAGGGTGGCGGCACTCTGCTGGCCGTCTACAACGACATCACACCAGCACAATGTCAAGAAATCATCGACTTAATGGTACTCAACGACGAAGGCAATCTCATCCGCTTCGGCGTGCCAGAAGATGTCCCCGTCTCACACAAACATGGCTGGGATTTAGTCACACATGGCGACGCAGGCATTGTGCTTTCGCCAGGAGGTGATTACGTGATTGTAGAGTACCTCTCGTTGCCCGCTGAAGATACCGGCGACTGGCTCTCCCATGACATCACCTTCCCCATCCTGCGTGAGATCTCACGCACAGTCTATAACTATTTCAATCCAGAAAACCCCAATCTGGAAAACCCGCAAGCCCGTGCCGAACGTGAAGCCGCCGCTCGTGAGGCTGCGGCTGCCACCGCCGAGGCTGAAGCGGCAGAAGTTGAGGAAAACACAGAAGATGGAGAAGAAACGGCCGTTCCTCCCGAAAACATCCCGTGACCACCTAAAAATTAGTCCTCGTCTTTCCTGGGCAAAGGTCACTTAAAGCGCATCCATCAACCCCGTCACTTATTTATGGATGCACACGAATCACCCACATGTCACCCAAGGGCTAAAGCAGCAGTGTGTGACATCAGACTTTCTTCATTTTTTGTACGGATCATGGGGCTCAGCGTGTTCATTGACAGCTGGGATTAACCATCTGACCCTTCTAGTCCATCGAAATACTGAGCTACGCTCAAATTAAATAAACTTATAGGAGAACTCACATGAACTACCGTAATCTTGGCCGCACCGGCCTCAAAGTGTCCGCTCTCTGCCTCGGCACCATGCAATTTGGCTGGTCAGCCGACGAAGCCACATCCTACAACATCATGAACAAAGCAGTTGAACTCGGCTGCAACTTCTTCGACACCGCCGACATCTACTCCCGCTGGGCAGAAGGCAACGAAGGCGGCGTCAGTGAAGCGATCATCGGTCGCTGGCTGAAGCAAAGCAACCTGAATCGCCAAGACATCATCCTCGCCACCAAAGTACGTGGCGAAATGGGCAGCGGTCCCAATGATCAGGGGCTGTCCCGCAGCCACATCATGAACGCTGTCACAGACAGCCTGCGTCGTCTGCAAACTGATTACATCGACCTCTACCAAGTCCATTGGCCAGATGAGGAAACGCCGCTGGCAGAAACCCTGTCGGCGCTGACTGATTTGGTGCGCTCCGGCAAGGTGCGCTATATCGGCTGCTCCAACTATCCAGCATGGCTGCTCATGAAATCGCTGTGGGTCAGTGAGGCTCATGGCTACGCCCGGTTCGACAGCCTCCAGCCGCATTACAGCTACGTCCATCGCGCTGAGTTTGAGCGTGAACTGCAAGCCGTGTGCGCCGATCAGGGCGTGGGCGTGATTCCATACAGCCCGCTGGCGGCTGGTTTCCTCACAGGCAAATATCGCCGCGATACAGATATGCCTAATTCGGTGCGGGCTGACGGCGTGAAGAATCAATACATGAATGAGCAAGGGTTTGCCGCTGTAGCTAAGTTGGAGGAAATTGGCACTGTTCACCACGCCACCATCGCGCAAACGGCCGTTGCCTGGATATTAGCCAATCCAACAGTGTCATCCGCCATCATCGGAGCCAACAACCTGGAACAGCTCACCGACACAATGAAAGGAGCAGACATCGAACTGTCCGCTGAAGAAAAAGCATCTTTAGATGAGGTTACAGCCTGGGAATAAATCTCTCGCGGCGTGAGGAACCAGGGTGCGCTAAGCAGCCTGGTTTCTAATCACGCGAAGATGACGCCAGTAAAACGGCCGTTTTCTGTCAATTCCGGTTCATCTGCCGTCAGAATGCCGCTGCATGTCCGTTCCTGCCACGCTAATTGCGCCATTTGAGAAACAACTGAAACCCAAATCCTACCAGGAACAACACAATATAGACAAAACCAATCGTAGCTGGATCAAGCTCCAGTTGATTGACAACAATGCCCGCTCCGGTCAGCACCGAAAGAAAAATTAACGCCCAATCCTGGGAAGCAATCACCAAGAGCAAACCGAGAACGCCGCCAATGACGAAAGCAATCATCGTTGAACCCAGATTCCAGCCAATCAATTCCAGCAAGCGTACTGTGAAAATGCCGCCAACAATAAACCCAGACAGCCCCAGGGCGAGCTTCGTTACCAGCACAGCAGCTACAGCCGCAATAAAGCCAAATATTATGCCCATAGCCAAAGCTGAACTCGTAATGACACCACCATCCGGGGCGCTGCCCATGTTTGTGCCAAACAAAAAGCCAACACCCCCAGCTACCCACCAATAGTAACGACCACCAAACAGGAGCAATGTGCTACCAATCAAAAGAGGAACTATAGAATCAGCGGCGATTGACATAAGATACTTCTCCTGGGCAATAAGAAGTGACGATAAAACAGGCCACCAACCACAGTCGTGACATCAATGCCAAACTTTTCTTTACCATTCTCCACCTCCAGCAACGCCCTGTAAAAAAACGCCCACAAAGCGCGAGCGCTGCAGCACAGGTTCGTTCAATACCCGATTTATTCATGAGGCAATATGCCACGCTGCCTTAAATCCAGGATGATTTGCTCAACTAACTCATCAACGGTGTGAATGTCAGTTTCAACGACTAACTCGGCATTTTCTGGCTCTTCATAAGGAGAGGAAATACCGGTAAAATTGTCGATTTCGCCAGCCATCGCTCTAGCATAGAGCCCTTTGGTATCGCGGCGCTTTACCACATCCAGGTCACATTTCACGTAGATTTCAATGAAACGGCCGTTTGGCACCAACTGCCGCGCAAAGCAACGATCCGCCGCAAATGGGGAGATAAAACAAGCTAACGTAATATCCCCATGGGCAAAGGACAACTTAGCCACCTCAGCCGCGCGCCGGATATTCTCTTGCCGATCCGCACTGCTGAAGCCCAAGTCACCATTCAAGCCATGACGCAAGTTATCGCCATCCAGGAACATCGTACGCACATTGTTAGCAAAGAGACGCTGATCCAATTTCTTGGCAATCGTCGATTTACCAGAGCCAGAAAGACCAGTAAACCACAAAACAGCGGCCTTATGCCCATTCCGTTCCTCGCGGGTGGCCAGACTAATGCCTTCTTGTTCCCAAACCACATTGCTAGATTTCGACCGTTCTAATACAGCATCCACCTCACCCGCCAACAACTCTTCTACATCCCGCGAACGGCCACGAATCATTCCCGCAGCCACCGTGTTATTTGTATTTGGATCAATCAAAATGAAGCTGCCCGTCATCCGATTAAGCTGGTAACGATCATAAAATAGAGGTTGTGTCGTCGTCAATTGGATGCGGCCGATTTCATTGAGCGTCAACGTATCCGCCGGTTCACGATGCATCGTATCCACATCAATTTTGTAATTCAATCCTGAAATGAAACCATTCACCAGGCGGGTAGTATGCTGCACACGATACTGGCCATGGGCACGCATCGGCTCTTCACCCATCCAGCAAATAGTGGCATCAACCCGATTACTCTTTTGCGGCAAATTCTGTTTGCGCACAATCATATCACCACGGCTGATGTCAATATCATCTGCCAATGTCAACACCACAGAATCACCCACCTTGGCAGCATCCAGATTGCCTGCAGTCGTCACAATAGACTCCACTTTGCTGCTCAAGCCAGAGGGCAAAACAACCACCTCGTCACCTTGCGCCACCCGTCCAGAAGCAACCTGCCCCGCATAGCCACGGAAATTCTGATTAGGCCGCAGCACATATTGCACAGGATAACGGAAATCCACATTATTCAAACTGGCGCCCACATTCACATTTTCCAAATGATGCAACAACGTGGGGCCAGCATACCAGGGCATGTTTTCGCTTTTATCAACCACATTGTCGCCCCATAACGCAGACACCGGGATGTAGGTCACACCCTGAACGTTGAGCTTGCGGGCAAAGTCTGAGTAAGCCTGCACGATGTCGTTATAAACATGCTGGTCGTAATCAACCAGATCCATTTTGTTGACGGCAACCATCAGGTGCGGAATCCGCAGCAGCGCCGCCAGGAAACCATGCCGTTTGGATTGGGTAAGCACCCCATGACGGGCATCAATCAAGATGATCGCCAGCTCAGCAGTGGAAGCCCCGGTGACCATGTTGCGCGTGTATTGGATGTGTCCCGGCGTGTCAGCAATGATGAATTTGCGTTTAGGGGTAGCAAAGTAACGATAAGCGACGTCAATGGTGATTTTCTGCTCCCGTTCAGCACGAAGGCCATCTGTGAGCAAAGCTAAATCCACCCCTGCATCACCACGGCTGCGGCTGGCTTTCTCCACCGCGTCCATCTGATCTTCAAAGATAGATTTTGAATCATAAAGCAAGCGACCGATGAGGGTACTTTTGCCATCATCCACGCTGCCCGCTGTGGTAAAACGTAGTAGTTCAATTTGTTGGCTTGAGTCTGTCATTTTTTGTCCCGAAATCCAGTATGCGGTG
>PDQY01000165.1 GCA_002746795.1 Chloroflexota bacterium
GACGGAGTTTTATCGGGAGCCATCTGCTTTGCCGGAGATTGAGCGCGGTTCTATCAAGCTGGATTTGCACCGACGGGATTTTACCATTAACACGTTGGCGGTGCGGCTCGATGGGGCACATTTGGGCGAACTGCTTGATTTTTATAACGGCCGTTTAGACTTGCAACGTGGCTTAATTAGAGTGTTACACAGTCTCAGCTTTATCGATGATCCCACGCGCATCTTGCGGGCAGTGCGCTATGAGCAGCGGCTCAATTTTGTGATTGAACCGCGTACAGCTGAACTGATTGCCGATGCCCTGCCGATGATGGATCGGGTGACCGGCGACCGTATCCGCCATGAAATCGAGCGCGCGCTTAAGGAGGCTGGTCCAGTGCGGGCGATGCACCGCCTCTATGATTTGGGGGTGATGCACCAGATTCATCCCGCCTTGTGTTGGTCGCAGGAAACGGCCGTTGCCTATGAACGTGTCCCCAAAATTCTCAAAGACCCGGATTGGCTGGCCGCATCTGGCACCGCTTCTCCGTTGTTTCTCTATTTTGCCCTGTGGCTGCTGCCGCTTAAAGCCGATGAAAAAGAGGCAGCGATGGCTCGGCTCAAAGTGCGCAAAGCGACGCGGGATGATGTTATCTCTGCGGTAGATATTCAAGAATCGTTGGCTGAACTACCCCAAACACCAAAGCCAAGCGAGGTTGTGTTTGCCTTGCGCTTCTTTTTGCCCCGCTCTCTGCTGGTGGTAAGAGCGGCGAGTGTAGATCCGCGCACCACTGAGTTGCTAGATAGGTATGTTAAGGAATGGATGGGAGTGAAAACGGCCGTTACTGGCAACACCTTACGCGAAATGGGTCTCAAACCGGGTCCAGAATTCGCGGTCATCTTGGATCGTTTATTGGAAGCCCGTCTTGATGGCGAAGTAAAAAATGAAACTGAAGAAAAAGAACTATTAGCAAAAATATTGCATTTGGCAGAAAAACATGTGGAGCCGCCCCATCGAGCGAGATAAATATCGTCTTTGCATTTGATTTGAGAGCCTTCCTGGAAGTTTTGACCCTACGGGAGGGTGGCAAATGAGCCAGCCATGCGAAAAGAAATCGAAGTGCGACATCGATTTATTGCGGCAAATCAGCCAGGTGTACACTGCCGTTTCCTTCACCCTCACCACTGCTGACGACGACCTGGGCAAGAAAATAGAACCCAGCGCACCCAAACCCTCTACTCGTCTCAAAACGATTGCACAATTGGCCGGGAAAGGCATCTACACGGGCGTTCTCATGATGCCGGTGCTGCCATTTTTGCAAGACAACGAGGAAAACATGCGCACGCTCGTCAAACGGGCGGCGAAGTTGATGAGAGACTCATTAATCGTCAATCTCCGGTTTCTCTTCTCAACCAATTAGCAAAATTGTGGCAATGTTGTCCTGGCACTGGGAAAAAAACTGGTTAGCGTGCATACGCTAACCAGTTAACAATTTTACAACAATCCATCTTTACTAAAGGTGGTTAAGATCTATGAAACAATAAGTCATCCCACCACACCTGTCTAGTCCAGTCACATTCTAAAACACCTACACAGCTATTGTCCATTGTCACATAGGATGAACTGGTGCCACTAATTGATCCTAGATAAACCCAAGTGTTCATATAACTTTCTTGATTAACCACTGTAGTTGTACTTGTAGGCTTTAGTTGATAGTCAACTATCGCATCTGGAGTTCCTTTATTTAGGGGGATATATGCCCACCAATGATATTGCCCTGATGGTTCTCCAGAATTTACAAACCAACTGCCACTAGATGGACTGTTCTGTGAATAAGCATACTGTAAATATTGATACGCATGACCATACAACCCAGTACTTGTAATGTCCCACATAGTTCCAGCTCTAACAAATCTACTACCTGTTTCACTAATCGTATAACTTGCATATACTGTTGATGTTAACAAGAATACGGTCATTGAAGCCAATAAAATACGTAAAAGAGAGTGTTTCTTAATCATGAGTTGATTCTCCTTTAGAACTCTAAAATTTAATTATCAGAAGACACATTATGCCAATCCGGTGCAGGCAAAAACTCAAATGCGTCCTCAGAAAATTGGCTATCGTAAACAATTTTAGTAACAGTCGTTTGTTCGTACCATTCATCCCAGCCAGTCGCTTCCGCGTAAATTTGGCTTTGAAGAATGACCCCCGTATTGGTATCTATCCAATATTTGTGCTTTTTAACCAGTTTGCCTTCATTATCAAAAACTTGAAGCCGTACGATAACTGCATCTCGCCCTGCTATTTGGTCAGATCCAAGTACATCCACCTGTTGCTGACTAAAAAACTGCGCTAATCCATGGGGAAAGAAAAAGGAGGCCAACTTTGAAGGGAATACCCCGTCCAGGGGGTATCTTATGATGAAAGATTCTGCCACGCCTGTAGGCAAACTGGTTGGACCATAGCTTTCTAATGACTTGACATCGTCAGGCAAAACATATTCTTCAAAGGTTTTATCGATCAAATTTATCTTCCAGAGTGTAGTGCCATCACTTATCCAACTAAATTCTGGCTCCAAACCTGCCGGGCCATATTCTCCGCGGCCTTTACCATATTGCTCAAGTTGAATGTTCATTTCCCAGCTAGCGTTGTTAAAGGTCGTAACAGCATTAGCTTCTATCGTTTGCCATTGTGTGTGGCTGTTCAGCATAAGTGATACGATGTTGTCTGGACTAGATTCACCAGTTAACGGTATTTTGGGCAAAGAAGCATCTTGTGCAATTTCAGGGATTGTCGTACCCACTCCAGCATTAACAGTTTGGCTATTTAACTGAAAAGCTAAAAAAATCATGGTCAGGATGATGCCCACTCCAATGCCAATGATTAACTCCTTTTTGAGATTCATTCTTTTCATTTGCAACGAATAGTTATTCTTATCCATTTGCCTTCTCCTTACTGTGAAAATGTCAAACCAAAGCAATAAAAAATTGACAAAACCCAGTTTACACTATTTAAAAGTTCTTGGAATGCTATTTCCGGTAAAAAGTTTGCCGCTTTTGGCAAGAGGATTTGCCGAATTTGGTAATTGTAAATCAAATTATGTTTCGTTTTGTGGCCTGGTAAACGGCCGCCACCCGCGTATTCACACCGAGTTTGTAATACACATTTTGCAGGTAATTGTGAACCGTGCGCGTTGACACATTTAATGCCTGGGCAATTTCCTGATCCTTTTTCTCAGCAACCAGAAGGCGCAACAACTTTCTTTCCTGGGTTGTTAGTGGCGTGTTGGCTATCAGACGTTGCTGGTGGAGCATCTTTTTTAACAGCGAGGGGCTAAACCAGGGATCACCTTGAACGATTGTGTGTATTGCATCAATTAATCGTTCTGGTGGCTCAAATTTTAGTAAGGCACCGTTTATGCTTTCATGATTACTCAAGGCAATATTCACATCATTTGTGTCGCTAAATAAAATCAATGTTTTGAGTTTTGGGCAATGTCGGTGGATGGTTTCCAAGAGGGTTAACGGCTTTTCGGTTACATTCGTGGCAAGCAACAAAATATCCGGTTGAAGTTTGGGGCATATGATTTGTAAATCGTTTGCCCCGGTAAGTTCACCAACCAGGAGTAAGCGTTCATCATCTTCAATGGCTAGCCGAACAGTATCATGAATCAATCGTTCTTTATCCGCTAGAAGTACGCGAATTGGGTCAACCATTTTTACCTCCACAGGCTTCCGTTTCTTTTCGTTTTTATGGCTTGATTGGCGATTCTTTGCTGGCTTGAATGTAACTTGAATGTAAATTATACTATCTCCTCCCTCGCCAATGTCAATTGAGGCAGGCCAAAAGTAGGCAAAGATTAATATTGCCCAAACCTGACAGGTCTACACGCCAACTCACCGAGGTATAATCCCAAGTTGTGGCCTGGTTAAAGAGCAAAAAACTATCACATCGACAACAAAGCGCGAAACTTGACAAACAAGGCGTAACTTTTGAGGAATTAGTGTCGAAAATTGCTGATATCTGTCCAGATGCTATGCAGCGTTAATTAGCAAAATCATCAGGTTTAATTTATCCTTTTATTAGCCAGTGTTTGGACAAACGGCCGTGGTTGGGGCGTTACAGCGCTGCCTGGAAGCCAGGATGGTTTGTATTGTTGGAAGATATTGATAAAAGTTGACACGAGTCCGCTTCATTGTTACAATTCTCGAAGTTGAAGTAAAAATATGGAAATAAAAATTGATTCTAAACTATTGAAGGGTGGCAAAAATGGATTTGGTTGAACAAACAACAACAGAGGAAACTACAGGAATTACTATCACTGACGATGCTTTAGCTGTCGTGCGTAAACTGCTTGAAGAAAAGAATGTGCCTGATCATGGCCTGCGTGTTTTCGTAGCTGGTGGTGGCTGCTCCGGTTTGCAATATGGTATGGCTTTAGAAGCAGAGCCACGTCCCTACGACCAGGTTATTGAAAATGATGGTGTTAAGGTCTTCATTGACCCCACTAGCATGATGTACCTGAATGGGGCTGTGATTGATTATGAAGATAGCATTATGGGTGGTGGTTTCAAGATTGATAACCCGAATGCCGTGTCTACTTGCGGTTGTGGCACTTCTTTCAAAACGGAAGATTCCCAAGGTGCAGCTTGCAGTGGCTGTGGATAAATCTCCACAAATTTAGGTTTGAAGTATTTTGAAGCGGGGCATTTTGCATGTCCCGCTTTTTTATTGGAATGGTGTAATTACCTGGAGTAGATGTATGGTTTGAACGGCCGTTCTCCCCTCAGTTAGCTAAATTCCTGGAACCTAAAAAAAACGGCCGTTTCACATGGAACGGCCGTTTTGACTTTAAGACTTAACGGTTTGCCATGGGCACGTAATCGCGTTTGTCGTAGCCAAGGTAAATCTGGCGCGGCCGGGCAATCTTTTGAGTGGCGTCATTTAGCATTTCTTCCCATTGTGCCAGCCAACCAACTGTGCGTGGGATAGCAAACAATACGGGGAACATGGAAATGGGGAAGCGCATCGCCTGGTAGATGATACCAGAGTAGAAGTCTACATTCGGGTAAAGATTGCGTTCGATAAAGAAGTCATCTTCCAGAGCAATCCGTTCTAGTTCCAGCGCAATGTCGAGCAGCGGGTTGTGGCCGGTTACTTCAAAGACCTGCTCCGCAATCTTCTTGATGATCTTGGCGCGTGGATCATAGTTCTTGTAGACACGATGACCAAAGCCCATCAGCAGCCGTTCGCGGTTCTTGACACCTTCCACAAAGGCTGGCACGTTCTTAATGTCGCCAATTTCTATCAGCATACGCAGCACTTTCTCATTGGCGCCACCATGCAATGGGCCAAACAAGGCAGAAGCAGCGCCGGCCATAGCTGTGTATGGGTCAGTTTGGCTGGAGCCAATGACGCGCATAGTGGCGGTGCCACAATTTTGTTCGTGATCAGCGTGGAGGATGAAGAGAACATCTAAAGCATGCGCCAGCACTGGATCAGGTTTGTAATGCACTTGCGTCATTTTATCTAACATTTGCAGGAAGTTGCCAGAGTATGAGAGGTTGTTGTTGGGATAGACGTAGGGTAAACCACGAAGATTACGATACGAGAATGCGGCAACAGTTGGGACTTTGGCAATCAGGCGGGTGATCTGGATTCTACGGTTCTGAGCATCATGAATGTTACGACATTCTGGATAGAAGGTAGACATGGCGGCTACGGTGGAAATAAACATGCCCATAGGATGTGCATCATAACGGAATGTTTTCATGTGATGTTTGACGTTTTCATGCACAAATGTGTGGTGAAGAACTTGGTATTCCCATTCGTCGTATTCTTCTTGTGTCGGCAGTTCGCCATTCAAAATCAGGTAAGCTACTTCCAGATAGTTAGAATTTTCAGCCAACTGTTCAATGGGAATACCTCGATAACGTAAGATACCTTTGTCGCCATCAATGTAGGTGATGTTGCTCTTGGTTGATGCGGTGTTTTTGAACCCCGGATCATAACTGAGCATACCAAAGTCATCGGGATTGACTTTGATTTGGCGCAAATCCATCGCATTGATGGCATCATGTTCGATTGGCAGCTCATATGTCTTGCCAGTCCGATTATCAGTAATGGTGAGGGTTTCTTTGGACATGCTTTAGCCTCCAGTATTTGCTCCCACTTAGTGCAGGAAGATGATAGTTATAGGGAAAAACAGATATTGCCTTGACTCTCTTTAGGAAACTGTGAGCATAGGCGAATGTAACTTTGGGTGGCTTTTCACAGCTAACTTGTTACAAGTATATCTTCATTTTTAGAGGAGCGCATGGATATTTAAGTTTTTTCCCACAAAAAGGGGAGATTACGCTGTTTCATTGAAGTGGCAACCGTGGATAACAAAGAAAAAATAGAAACGAATGACCGACGACTAATGATTGGTGGTGCCTCTTTCGTCGTGGGGCAAAAGTGATTGCCGGTACCGGTTAACAAATTCCTGGGCTTCTTCACGGGAGGTGAGTTCCCCGGCGGCTTGGGCTTCTTGCACTAAACGCAGGATATGGCCAATTTCGGGACCTGGGGGAATATTGAACAACTGAATCAGGTCACGGCCGTTTAGCCATAGCTCTGGTGATACTGTATCTTCATATTGGTGAAAGTAGTGGCGGAAGAGTTCTAAAACGACAGTGACCAGGTTGTGCCAGGCCATCTCGTCCCCAGCACCCTCGTAGGTGGCCAGATGATCGGCCAGAGAGAGCAACCCAATGTCCAGCCCCATCTCTTCTGTGGCGCGGAAGTAGCGGTAAATGGCTCGACGCGACGGCCGTTTTCCTGTGTGGGCTAATTGTAATGGCCGCATGTGGCCGTTCACGACTGTTTCCACCTGTTTGATAGCTTTGTTGCTGAATGTCATGTGGCGCAGGCATTTGGCTGCCAGTTCAGCACCAACCTTGTCATGGCCAAGAAAGTGAATATGCCCATTGTCTGCAATCGTTTGTGTGGCTTTCTTGCCCACATCGTGGAACACGCCATCTAAACGCAAGAGCAAACGGCCGTTTACGCCACCACCAATCTTCCTGTTTAGATGAGCCTGCAAGCCTGCGCTAAACTGGGAAAATCGGGGCTGTATCGCAGACAGTTCAGCAATGGTGGTCTCTTGTTGGTTAACAACGGCCGTTTCGACAGCCACTAACCAGCGCAGCACGGAAATGGTATGAGCCATGACTGGTTCATGATGTGGGGCTGATTGTGCGATTGTCTCTAAATCTGCCACCGCGGGCAGTAGTTCGCGGAGTAAACCAAGTTTGTGCAGTTGGCTGATCGCCTGATCGGGAACGGCCGTTTCCATGAGTTTAATGAATTCGTCCCGGCGACGTTCCATAGAACACGTTTGCAGAGAGGGGGCTGCCGCCCTAACGGCCGTTTGCGTATCCTCAGTGAGCGAAAAACCGCAGCTCAACCCCTGGCGCACGGCACGTAAAGCGCGAATAGGGTCGTTTTTGAGCGCATCAGGTTGAACGAGCCGGATTTGTTTATTTGCTAAATCTTCAAGACCATGGAAGGGATCGATGATACTGGCAGTGGTAACGGCCGTGGCTGGCAAAGCCATGGCATTGATCGTGAAATCTCTATCGGCTAAATCTGCCGTTAAGTCAGCGCCCCGATAACAGATGAAGTCAAGCGTCGTATGATCTTCTGCCAGCACCACACGCCCTGTATCCCGCTTTTTATCTAGCACATACGCCGGTTTGCCCAGCTTATTCCCAAATTTGAAGGCGAGAGGAATGGCTCGTTCAGGTACCACAAAATCGAGATCATGGTTGTCTACACCGCGCACAGCATCACGAACCGCTCCCCCCACCAGATAAATAGGCTGCTCAAGATTGAGAAATAACGGCCGTAGCTCATCCATGAGAGAAGATAATCTCAGTGGTTTACCCCCAGAAGCCTCAACAAAACGTAACACAGTTCTCTCTTTGGGCCGGTTATGTTGGGCAAGCCGCTTTGCCTCTTCGGGAGTATGCCCTACGCCCGCTACGCTCTCCTTTACCAGGGCAACCCAGCGACCGTGGTATGGCGTTAGATCTATCGTCATAGTTCACACGAGTGAATAGCAAACAATTGACACTGAACAGCCAGGTTCTATCGGGAAACTGCTCACGAATTATTCCATCAGATGGGCAAATACTTCCGGTTTCAAGACAGCGATGAACGGCAAATTGCGATATATCTCATCAAAGTCGAGGCCGTAACCTACCACAAATTTATCGGGGATATCAAAGCCGAGAAATTCGACCTCTACATCAATTTCACGACGAGATGGCTTGTTGAGCAGAGAGCAAATGCGCAGGGATTTCGGATTGCGTGCCAACAGGTTTCGGCTTATGTAATCCAGGGTGCGCCCACTGTCGATGATGTCCTCCACAATCAACACATTGCGTCCGGCAATCGGTTGTTTCAAGTCCATGATGATTTGCACCGCGCCACTGCTAACCGTGCCAGAACCATAGCTGGAAACACCCATGAAATCAATTTCGTGAGGGCGGGCGATAGCTCTGCTCAAGTCAGAGAGAAACATGTAGCCGCCTTTAAGTACACAGATGAAAAGTAAATCTTCTTCATCCTGGTATGTGTCGGTGATAGCAGCTGCCAATTCTGCGATTCGAGCTTTTAATTGTTCTTCGCTGATCAGCACATGATCGATATTTGCATACAGGTCTCGGATTTTACTCATGAGCGTTATCTCCATTTCGTGGCGGCAGTACAACATGGCATTGGCGACAGCGGGCTTCATAGGTTTCTGATGCCCCTACCATCACAATGGGATCGTCGTAGGCGACCGGCTTTCCTTCTACTAAACGTTGGGTACGGCTGGCTTCCTCCCCGCAAATGACGCATATGGCGTGTAGTTTCCTGACATGTTCGGAACATGCCAACAGATTGGGCATGGCACCAAAGGGCACTCCTCTGAAATCCATGTCAAGACCGGCACAAATGACCCGTTTGCCTTGTTCTGCTAGTTGCTCACAGATATCAACAACGGCATCGTCAAAAAATTGAACCTCATCGATGGCCACAACTGTGGTGTTGTCATCGAGATTTTGCAATATTTCGGAGGCATTATTGACGGGTATCGCTTCAAATGCACTGCCGACGTGGGATGTTACTTTTTCTACATGAAATCGATCATCGATCACAGGTTTGAAAACTTGTACCTGTTGTTTGGCAATGACAGCACGACGCAGTAAGCGAATGAGTTCTTCAGTTTTGCCGCTAAACATGCTGCCACAGATGAGTTCAATGCGTCCTCGAGTATGTATGGTCATAGTTTCCCTTGAATCAATCTCCTCAAACAATATTTACAATGCTCAATTGTAGATCGTTTTGGAGATTTATTCACATTCTTTGGGTGCAGCCATAAATAAGTTATGGGATTGATAGATGCGCTGCCAGTGACCTAAAAGGAAATTATTTCTAGACGGTCACTTTGATTTGATAACTGTATGACCTGCCTTGCTTGCCTAGAATCTCCAGTAAACCCATCTGGCGCAAGGTGTAGGTGATTTTTGTGGCCAGGGCAGGGCGGCAGTTGAGGGCGTGGGCGAGTTGTTTATTGGTAAACGGCCGTTCCAGGCCATCTGGAATCACCGCTAAATAATCTTCTGCCTGAGTAAACCTCGCTTCTTTTCCCACGTTTAACAGCCGCCGGTCGTAGACGCTCCACCGTTTGCGCCGCCAACTGCCTTTGCCATCGTCACGCAGGATTTCTTCCTCTTGGGTGAGCAGCACTTGAATCGTGAGGTGGGGGTGGAGAATGAGATCCGTGATGTAGAGCAGCTCTTTGAAGATGTCGATTGTTTTGCCTCGTTTGGGGGATTTGCGGCGGCTGATAGCTTCACCAACGGCCGTTTCCCGCACAATCCATTTTTCTTGGGCAATGGGATGCAGCAGCTGGATCTCATAACCATTGGCCAACAGCTTCGTCAGTTTACGCTTCATGGCATACAAATGGCGCGTCTGAATCTCAATCAAAGTCTGGTCGCGCACAATATCGATGATGAAGCCATCCACCTTCACTTCAAACTCATCCCCAGGCTGACTGACCCACTCCTTCAGCCCGGCATGCAATGATTTTTCACCTAACGTTCCAATTGACATAAAGAGAGTGCTGATGGTAAACGACTAAAGATAGACGACTTATTCTAAGCTGATGAAATCTTCCATCTTTGGTCATTGGTCAAACCAGTCAAATCAATCGCCGAAGCAAATGCCTAGCTCGCGGGCGGTGAAGATGGTGTCACAGTCTAGAGGCACGGTTTTCATGCGGCGGGTGGCTTCGGCCAGCGGCACGTAGCGCACGGTGGGCGGATCCAGCGCCACCATGATCCCTGATTGTCCTTCGGCTAAAGCACGCACCGCAGCGGCGCCAAAGCGCAGGGAGAGCAGGCGGTCAAATGAGGTGGGTGACCCACCACGCTGCAAATGCCCCAAGGTGACATTCCGTGCTTCTTTGCCTGTGATTTCAGCCAAAGCTTGAGCCACCTGATCCCCTACGCCGCCTAAACGTTCATTGGTGCCTAACCTGGCTGCATGCTTAACGATGAGTTCGCCCCCTTTGGGTTTCGCCCCTTCAGCCACCACTATCATGGAAAAATGACGGTTG
The DNA here is from genome assembly GCA_002746795.1 of Chloroflexota bacterium. Classification (GTDB taxonomy): domain Bacteria; phylum Chloroflexota; class Anaerolineae; order Promineifilales; family Promineifilaceae. Next base: position 10,632 of record PDQY01000165.1, read on the forward strand.
TGAGCTTCACGTTCCATGACTTTTTCGGCGACGATATTGATGTCGTAGGGAATTTCGGGGATGAGAATCGCATCGGCGGTGGAGGAAACGCCGGCGTTGAGCGCAATCCAACCGGCATAGCGCCCCATCAACTCCACTGTCATGATGCGTTTGTGGGCTTCGGCTGTGGAGTGGAGGCGGTCTATGCATTCGGTGGCAAAGGAAACGGCCGTGTCAAAGCCAAACGTGATGACGGTGCCCTCTAAGTCATTGTCGATAGTTTTGGGCACGCCGATAACGCGCATGCCATTTTGTGACAGCGCATGGGCAATGCCCAAGGAGCCATCGCCACCGATGGCAATCAGCGCATCAAATCCTTCTGCTTTGAGCAAGTCAACCAGTTCAGCACAGCGATTGACCTCCGTCCACTGGCCATTTTCGTCTTGGACGGGGTACCGACGTGGATCGCCCCGGTTTGTGGTGCCCAGAATGGTGCCGCCCAAATGGGTGATGCCGCGAACCGTGTTGCGGGTCAGAGGGACAAGTCCCCCTTGGGGAAAATCTTCCGGGCTGAAAATACCGTTATACCCTTCACGGATACCCACACATTCCCAACCACGTTTCAGTGCTGACAGCACGATGGAGCGGATGACCGCGTTTAAGCCTGGCGCATCTCCGCCACCTGTGTTGATTGCTATTTTTTTAATTGATTTTTCTAACATGGGTTTCCCCTTTTTTGTGCCATAACGAATGATGAATCCTTTGACTAGAGCAAGAATGGTTTTAGCCCATTCGTCTTTACTCTTTTATCAGTTAATCATTCGTCTTTGGTCAATTTGAAATTATACTATGTGCGCATTCATAAACAAGTTACGGATTGATGGATGCGTTTCAAATGACCTGACCATCTGTAAAAAGGGGAATTATTTCTAGATGGTCACCAGGCAAACGATGTTGATGAAACGACTTCATTCAGGAGTTGTGCTTCTGGCTGATAACAGGGGTATGGCGCCGCTTGGTTTAGAGAATCCAAAGAACAGTTCGCGTCCTATCCCGCCCGCTGGTAAAATGGCAGACGCAAAATCGCACATGAAGGTATCGCATGATAGAACAAGATAATCAAACGCTAAAACCGAACGAGCAAAAAGCCTCAGGCAAACGATTGATCCTCGTTTTTTTCGTCGCATTTGTCGTGATCCTGTTGGATCAGGCCACTAAGCGCTTTATCGAAGCTAATGTGGTTTACAACACCAGTTGGATGCCGTTGGAGTGGCTGGCACCCTATTTCCAAATCACGCACATTGGCAACACCGGTATCGCTTTTGGTCTTTTCTCTGGGGGCAGCGTGGTTTTTGCCTTGATATCTATTTTGGTGACGGGAGCCATCGTCTATTTTGCCTATACGTTACCAGCCGAACAGACGGCTTTGCGCATTGTTTTTGGTGTGGTGTTGGGTGGAGCTATTGGCAACTTAATTGATCGGCTGCGCCAAGGTTATGTGACTGATTTTCTTGATTTTGGACCTTGGCCTGTTTTCAATGTGGCGGACATGGCTGTTGTGTTTGGGGCTGTTGCTTTGGCAATTTTGATGTTTTATGAGGAGCGTCAATACAAAAAAGCAGAGGAAGCCTCGTTGCGCAATAATCCTCCTGCGGATGAGTTAACTGATGAACAGCAGCCAGCAAATTGAGTTAACGTTAGATGTGGTGGGTGAGCGACTTGACCGGGTGCTGGCAGCCGTGTGGCCTGATTTGTCACGCATGCAGTGGCAGCGGTTGATCAAAGAGGGGGCGGTCACGATGAACGGCCGTTCTCTTAAGGCTAGCCAAAAAGTCACAGGGGGGGAAGTGGTAACGGCCGTTCTCCCCGAAGTTGTTGAAAGCGGTCTGGAGGCGGAAAACATCCCCCTCGATATTCGTTATGAAGACGACGACCTGATTCTGGTCAATAAGCCCGCAGGTATGGTGGTTCATCCTTCCGTTGGCCATGACACGGGCACTCTTGTCAATGCCATTCTCTACTACTGTCCCGACATCGAAGGCATCGACTTCACCCAACGTCCTGGTATCGTGCATCGCCTGGATAAATACACTTCAGGATTGGTTGTCGTTGCCAAAAATGACCGGGCGCTGCGTTATATGCAAGCTCAGTTCAAGGAACGCACTATCAAGAAGAAATATCTGGCGTTGGTGGAAGGACAGCTCACGCCACCGGCGGCGCTCATCAATGCTGCCATTGGTCGTGATCCCCGTCAGCGCAAAAAGATGGCGGTGATCCCGCTCAATGCGTCAGAGTCTGCGCGGGAATCACAAACTCGTTACGAAACGGCCGTTACTTATGACGACTTCACCCTGGTCAACTGTTATCCCCTCACTGGGCGCACCCACCAGATTCGTGTTCACCTGGCCTACGTTGGCTATCCCATTGTCTGCGACCATATCTATGGGCGGCGCAAACGTGCGTTTCCCCAGCTCAAACGTCATTTTCTTCATGCGGCGGAATTGACCTTCAAACGGCCGTTTGACGACGCCGAACTTACCTTTGAGGCCGAACTTCCTTCAGAACTCCAAGCCATCATCAACCAACTTAACTGTTAAGGAGTGACGATGACACAAAACATGGCATTGCCGCGTTAGTTTCAAGCGTTAGTTTCAAGGAACGGTAAAGGAAACGAAAACGATGTCGTTGTGTGATTTCATTTCCGCCCCTACGTTTTTATAAAGCTATCGGCTTCGACAAAATTTCCACCAGCAGGTTGATGCAGGCGTTCACATCGTCAGCATCAACGGTTTCGCTCTGGGAATGGACGTAACGGCAAGGAATCGAAATACAGCCAGCCGCCGCGCCGCCATTGGCGATTTGCATGGAGCGCGCATCTGTGCTGCCCCCTAACAAAACTTCCAACTGGTAGGGGATGTTAGCTTCTTCGGCTCGCTGTTTCATCAAATTAACTAGACCCACATGGGCGATCATCCCCGCATCTTTAACCTTGATGGCGGCACCCTCTCCTAACCTGACAGCAATGGGGTGTGGTTCTGGGGTATCACCGGCTATCGTCACATCGAGGGCAATGCCCACATCTGGATTGATGTGGTTTGCTGCTGTCAACGCGCCGCGCACGCCTACCTCTTCCTGCACGGTGAAGGCAAAATAAACGTCATGAGGGGTGTTTTTGAGCCGTGCCAAGGCTTCAATGGCGATGACACAGCCGATGCGGTCGTCCATGCTTTTTGCCGAGAGGCGTGTGCCATTGGCGATGAATTCTCGCTTGAAACCGGCGGGATCGCCAACGCGCACCGGGCAGTCGTCTTTGCTGCTGGCACCGACATCGAGGTAATGTTTATCGAGGCCGTGGATCTTGCTGTAGTCAGTAATGCGGTCACTGAAAACAACGCCAATGGTGCCATTGGCAAACTGCACGCGGCTGCCGAGCAAATTGTGGGGAAAGACGCCGCCAATGTTTGTAAAACGGCAGAAGCCTTCGTCGGTGATGTGGCTGACCATCACGCCAATTTCATCCATATGGGCGGCTATCATGACTTTGACACCGCTGCCATCCCCTTTTTTGAGGGCGATGAGATTGCCCAGGTTATCGACACTGATGTCGTCGGCAAATTTTTCTATTTCGGGGCGAATGAGATCGCGCATGCCATCTTCAAAGCCAGACGGGCCAAATGCCTCTACCAATTTTTTGATTAAGTTGTTCATAAGTTTCCTCAAGTCAAGGTTCGTTTTCGTGCGCATTTGTACAAGCTTCTTAGGTTCGTAGTGCGCACTTTAGTGCGCATTTGTACAAACTTTTTAGGTTCGTAGTGCGCTTTTGATATGCGCTAAAGC
>PDQY01000166.1 GCA_002746795.1 Chloroflexota bacterium
GAAGTGGAAGTGGAAGCAGAAGAAGCTGAAGAAGTGGCTGAAGCAGAAGAAGATATGGGAGAAGAAACGGCCGTTTCCAGTGAAACTCGGGAATTTGAACATGAACTGGGCAGCACCAGCATCACTGGTGTGCCTGAGCGCATTGTGGTGTTGGAATACTCCTTTGCCGACCATTTAGGCATGTTGGAGACAGCACCCGTAGGCTATGCCGTTGATGCCATGCCCGATTACCTACTGCCGTTCACCGAAGGTGTGGGGGCAGCAGCGGTGGGAACGCGCAAAGAACCAAGCCTGGAAGCAATCACAGCTCTCAATCCCGATTTGATTATTGCGGATATCACGCGCCATGAAGCGATTTACGAGCAGCTCAGCCAAATTGCCCCAACTGTGGTTTACAACAGCTTGCGCGGCAGCTATCAAGACCAATTAGATACCTTTGAAGCCATTGCGGCCATCTTGGAAAAGGAAACAGAAGCAGCAGATTTATTAGCAGCTTACCAGGAATCTTTTGCAGCAGCCGCAGCCGAAACCAATCCAGATGCAGGTGAGTTTATGATTGGGGTATTGTGGGCAGATGGCTACACCGCCCATTCTAACGAGAGCTTTATGGGTTCCTTCTTGGAGAGTTTAGGCTTAACAAACGCCTTAGAACCTCGTGATGGCGATACCCAATACCTGCTCGACATTGAAGGCTTTGCTTCTGTGAATCCCAGCACAGTGATCATCATGTGTGCGCCGGATGATCAGGTGGTCGTTGATGAGTGGCAAGCCCAGCCCGTGTGGCAGGCGCTGGAGGCGGCTAAAAATGATCGTGTCTACTTCTTTAACCGCAATTTGTGGTCAAAAGGGCGTGGTCTGATGGCTTATCAGCAAATTTTGGATGATGCTGTTTCTAGCGGCTTGCTCAGTGGTGCCGAGAATAATGCCACGGAGGCTTGTCCGTAAAGCAATTCACTCAGGCAGTTTGCGTTCAGCGTGACTTAATTTGTGTTGTCTATCTTGTGAGATAAGGGTATCCTTACCTTAAAAATAAGGTGATAATATCAGTGAGTGATTTGTTTTTATAAGTTGGATATTCTACAATATTTGGCACGCTAAAAAAAAGGAGCATAGAGGCGGCAACTTGTATGCTCTGAAGGCAAGTATTCTTGTGCGAACATCATCTTGCCTCCAATCAAGCTGACGAGAGAAACCCTATATTTTTTTATATGCGCAATGCTGTTTGACAATGGTGCATGGGCGGCGTGTTATACCTTTGTTTGCAAGGAGAAGGAATGGATATTTTAACCAGTTTTGTTATTCCCCTGTTGGTTGTTTTAGTGGTAGGCGGTCTGGCATATGGCGCCTCCAAACTCACCATGCATTGGTTGGATGGTCAGGAAAAGCTAGTGGAAAACCAAGAGGAGAAGAAATGAATTTTACAGGGATATTCTTTGCCCTCTTCACCGTTGTCACAATTGGCCTGGGATTTGTGTGGGTCATTAAGCTGGAATACTACGTTGGTTCTCATGTTGCTAAAGCGGTGGCTGTCCTGGGCATTTTGGTGGTGGTGGTTTCGCTCTTTATGCCCAGCTTCACCTTGTCAGCCATTGTAGGCATCATTGGTGGCACGATTGTGTGGGGAGCTACTGAACTCCCAGACCAAGAAGAGCGTGTGGCAGAAGGAATGTTCCCTGCCAATCCGCGCAAACAAGCACGGAGGCAGTTAGAGGAAGGTGAAGGATGAGTATGCAGTGGGTAGGTGTTGTTTTGGCAATTGTTACCTTTGCTACTATTGGCTTAGGGCATGTGACGGTGCGTAAAGTGAATTATCTGTATGGCACGAAGCCTGTCCCTTATGTTGTTATCGCTGGTTTGCTTGTTTTGTTTGTTTCGTTGCAAGTGAAAAGTGATTTGGTATCGGCGGCCTTGGGTATCATAGGCATTACCACGTTGTGGGATTCTTTTGAATTGGTGCGCCAAGAGGAACGGATTAGGCGGGGACACGCCCCAGAAAATCCTAATCGGCCGGTGGAGCTAAGGAAGCAGCGAGGATGAACGTATGGCAAAGATAATGAGATATGCACATATTGGGCGCCTGGCCGGTTTTCCCTTTAGCTTGGGTTTGACCAGTGTCCTGATGGGGAGCACGCTCAACCGCGTCATGATTGCGGAGTTGGATTTGCCAGCCTCGTTGGTGGGGCTGTTTTTTGCTTTGCCGCTGTTGGTTTCTCCAGTGCGGGCATGGTTTGGGTATCGCACGGATGCGTATCCGCTGGGTGGTTTGCGCCGCGAACCGTACATTATTTTGGGCTGGATTGTGGCTGTACTGGGTGTGCTTGGTGCCACTTATTTTACGCTAAATGAAGGTCGAAAAACGGCCGTTTTCATTCTTGCTGCTGCCCTTGCCTTCATTTTTTATGGACTGGGCAAAAACCTGGCCAGCAATACTTTTGAAGCCCTACTGGCTGATAAATTTGAAGGCGACCAGCGTCCCCGCGCGGTTACCTTTTTCAAAATTGCTATGTTTGTAGGCATTATGGGGGGCGCTATTGGCTTAGGTAGATTGTTGGAACCCTTTAGTTTGGAAAAATTACAGATGATTGTCCTGGGCGTAGCTATACTGGGGGTATTGCTGGCAATTTTGGCTGCGGTGTCGCAGGAACCACGCACACAAGCGGTGGCAGAAGCCGCAGAGGAAGCCCATGCTATTTCTTTTTGGGATACTCTCAAGCGTATCATTTGGCAGAGCAAGCAAGCGCGGCTTTTTTTCATCTTTATCATGTTGACCACAGTGGGTACTCTGGCTCAGGATGTATTGTTGGAACCATACGGTGCTTTGGCTCTTAGCATGAGTGTAGCTGAAACGACGCGCCTGACGGCGTTGTGGGGTGGCGGCACGATTTTGGCGATGGCTGTGGCTGGCGCCTGGTTGATTAAGAAGATTAACTATATACGGTCGATGCAAATTGGGTTGTGTTTGAGTATCATTGTTTTTGTGGGTATTGTGACCGCAGGTGTGATTGGCTCTGTCGTTTTGTTTCAAGTGTTGGTCTTTGTATTGGGATTGGGAACAGGATTAGCGGCGGCGGGGTCATTAACGGCCGTTATTGAGTTTACTACCTTGACTCATGCCGGATTTTTTATTGGGGTATGGGGCATTGCCCATGAGTTGGGACAAGCCATGGGTAGTTTGTTGGCAGGGGGCGTGGTGGACATTGTGCGCATATTGGTCAGCAAGAACCCGCTCATTACTTACGGCACCGTTTTTATGATTGAAGCGATGCTGCTTGCCTTGGGCCTTATTGTATTGAGTCGCATCGATATTTCTGCATGGGTCCGGGAAACAGGTGACACGGCCGTTATGCCGCAGCTGGTTAGCAACTAATAAGAGAGGAACAGGCTTGGTTCATTTCCGTTCCTAAGCAAAACCTGAAAGAGCAAACATGACAACTACGCAGAAGAGAACTCGTTGGCGCACAGTTGCGCTGCCTACCGAACATGGTGGCTGGGGGATTGCACTTGCCCCCGTTGTCTTGGGTTTGCTGGTGGTACCTTCGCTGACAGGGGTATGCCTGGGCTTGATAGTTTTTGTTTCATTTCTTGCGCGTACTCCCTTGAAAATTGTGTGGAAAGATGTACGGAATGGCAGGCGTTACGCGCGTACCCAAGCTGCTGTAAACGTGCTGCTTCTTTACACTGGGCTGATTATCTTTGGTGGTATTGGCGCCATGCTGCTTGGTGGCATTCAGCCTATCCTGCCCTTGCTGCTTGCCAGTCCACTGATTGCTATACAGCTTTACTATGACTTCTTTTTTAACGGCCGTCATTTGCTGCCAGAGTTAGTTGGGCCAGTGGCGGTAGCCTCGGTCGTATGTGGGATGGCGCTGGCTGTGGGCTGGACGTGGCCGCAAGCATTGGCTTTGTGGGCGATTCCCGTTTTGCGGATCTTGCCCTCAATTTTGTTTGTGCGCAGCCGAATAAAGCTGGATAGAAACAAACCGGTGTCTGTCATCCCTGTTCATCTGGCTCATGTGGCGGCGCTTACGATTGGTTTAATATTGGCCTGGTTTGGATTGATACCTTACTTAACAACTTTGGCTTACTTTATTTTGCTGCTGTGGGCTTTATATGGCCTATCCTCTTATCGTCGGCCCATGGCCATAAAAACGATTGGGTGGTCAGAGATGGGGTTTAGCTTAATGACTGTGATGTTTACAGCTATCGGTTATTGGCTGTGGTAGGAAGAGGTAAAGCCAATATTTTTTGATAGTGAATGGATGAGGAGGAAATAATGTCTACAAGTTTTTGGATTTCACTGGCAACGGCCGTTACCACTGGCGTGTTTGCTGTTTTTGTGTTGGCTCGTTATCAAGTGCGGCGGCGTTGGCATTTGCTTGCCTGGGGGGTGGGGCTCGTTTTGTACAGCTTAAGCTCATTAGCCCAAGCCTTGTTAGTCAGTGACTTCAATGGATTCTTGTTTAAATTTTGGTATTGGGCAGGGGCAGTAGCCGTAGCACCCTGGCTGGGTCAAGGGACAATGTTCCTGTTAGCGCGGAGGAAAAAATGGACCTGGATCAGCTTTTGGGCCATCATCGTCTTATGTGTTCTTTCCTTGCCCCTTATTTTTGGTGCAGACCTGAATGCATCAGCTTACCAACTGGATGTTGCTCTCTCTGAGCAGTTTCAGAATATTTTCATAACGACCGGCATCGCCCGAACCATTCGAGTCGTGTTGGTCATCGTCTTAAACACCTACGGCACCCTGCTCTTAGTTGGCGGTGCCGTTTACTCTGCCTTCATTTTCTGGCGCAAACGAGTGCTGATGAATCGTATGTGGGGCAGTGTACTCATCGCCATTGGTGGCTTGCTGCCAGCCATGGGTGGATTTTTGATTTTATTGGGAAGTCCTGATTTTAAATATTGGGGACAACTCTTTGGTGGTTTGATCCTGTTTGCTGGCTTTCTTGTAGCCACCAAAGGAGAGCCTGTCCCCCAGAAAAAGGCAAAAACAGCCTGAGGAGAAAATATGATAGTTGTCATGAATCGTATCCAAGTAAACCCTGAGTATCGGGAGGTTTTTGAAACTAACTTTTCTGACCGTGCGGCTCTGGTAGATGGTATGGATGGTTTTGTTGCCTTCCGCTTATTGAGATCCGCTAAACCAGAAGATCCGTATATTGTGATGACATTTTGGGAAACAGAAGAACATTTTAAAGCGTGGACCAAGTCAGACAGTTTCAAAAAAGGTCATGTCCACTCTGCTAAACTGCCAAAAGAAGCCTTGCTCGGACATCCCAAACTGGAGGTAATGGAGATTATTCAAGAATCGGTGGCTAATAAATAAAGTGGGTGTGTCTAAAGATAGCGCCATTATCGTAGACACCGTTATTCGCCAGCGGCAAACAAGCAAAGTTTTGGGCGACGTTTCCCAACCGGTGGTGGTTGACAGTGATTTTCAACACGTTGTGAATCAGATAGTTGAGGTTGCCGGGCACGCTCCTTTTCACTATTCAGCACACAACATTCATCTCAACGGGCACAAGCAATCACTTGTTCCCTGGCGTTTTTACGTGCTGCACAATGACGTGTGCCGCCAACTACTCGTGGCGCTTAAAGACAAACCAGCAGGCAAGATTTTGCCGATGCTGGCAGCTGCGGGAACATTGATCATGGTCACCTGGCTGCCGGATCCAGATGAAAACGATGCAGGGGGATTGTCCCCACGTAACATTGAGCATATTGCCGCTGCCTCTTGTGCTACGCAAAATTTACTGTTGGCGGCAACGGCTCGCAAGATTGAAAACTATTGGTCTAGTGGTGGCATCTTGCGCACAGCTGAAGTTTATGAAATTTGTGGTATTCCTGCGCAAGAAGCGTTTTTAGGGGCTATTTTCCTCTATCCTGCTGTGCCTGCCGGGGCTGATGTGCGGCGTGGCAAGATGCGGGATAAACGTGGCGAGGTTGGGGATTGGGTAACGGCCGTTTCCCTTAAGTGCGCATCCATAAAATAGGTGACGGGATTGCTGGATGTGCTTCAAGTGACCTTTCTCCCTAAAAAACGGGGACTAATTTTTAGACAGTCACTAAGATCCCTGAAAAGGAAATCCTATGAGTGAATTTCTCAGCATGGCAACCTATTTGGACACCGATCCAGAGCGGATCAATGCCATTGTCCAAATTGTAATTGATTATTTTAACGGTACCGATGCCGATGAACTCCGTCAGCGGCTGCAAACAGAACTGGGTACGATTAGCTCCAGCGAATTTGCTTACGCCGCCCAACTATACGCCAACGCGCTTTCAGATGAACATGAGCAAGAATTCATTCAGGATCATGAGCTCATGATTCACACCATTTTTGACGAAGCTTTAGGTATCGCTGCCAGTGGCAATGTGCCTGCTGGTCATCCTGTTCACACCTTTTTGCAGGAAAATGTGGCTATCAATACTTTGGTCAACGACATGCGCTCACAACTTGAGTTGGAGTTTGATCATGATTGGTGGTTGGCGGCCTATGAGCGTTTGGGGCAAGTCAATATCCATTATGTGCGCAAGGAAAACCAACTTTTCCCCTTTCTGGAAAGGAAGGGATTTGACCGACCTTCAACAGTCATGTGGGCGGTGCATGATGACATTCGGGCGGCCATCAAACACAGCCGTCAATTATTGACAGATGGCGCCACTAATGAATTTCTTTCTGCCCAAACGGATGTGTTGGCTGCGGTGGCGGACATGACGTTCAAAGAAGAAAAGATTTTGCTGCCTACCAGTTTAGATTTGTTGTCTGATGAGGATTGGGCAGCCATCAAGCAGGGTGAAGATGAGGTGGGATACTGCATGATTGAGACGCCGCCTGATTGGCTGCCAGACAGGGCGCCTACGCCGCGAACCGCGCCCCAGATCGTCATTGAGAAACCGGCAGTGACCAAGTCGCCAGCAAAACGATTAACGTCACCAGGAAAACGGCCGTTTTCCCATGTTGGTGCTATCCGTTTAGAGGGTGGCAGCATTTCGCCTGAACAAATCAACCTGCTTTTTAAGAATTTACCGGTTGACGTGACCTTTGTGGACGAATGGGATCAAGTCAAGTTTTACAATCGAGGGGATGCGCGGGTGTTCCCGCGCAGTGCCGGCATTATTGACCGTGAAGTACGTTACTGTCACCCGCCCAAGAGCGTCCATATTGTGGTTGAAATTGTGAGTAAGTTTAAATCTGGCGAACGAGATACTGCCGAATTCTGGATTCAGATGAACGGCCGTTTCATACATATCCGTTACTTTGCCGTGCGGGATAGTGAAGGGTGCTACAAAGGTGTACTCGAAGTCAGCCAAGATGTAACCCATTTACGGGAAAAAGGATCAGTTTTGTGAGTTGTTTCCAACACAAAATATATGACATTCACCAGCAATTAACATTGTTGCCATCTTTGGAACCAAGAGATGAAGTGAACCAACTATTTAGCAATTTGGTAAATTTAGTGATTGACGAAGATACGCCGGATGTGGTGGAAGATGTTTTAAGCGATCCGCACATCCAATCTATACAATCCAGCCTGCACCAATTATCGGCGCGGGGTGAGTATCAGCTAGAGCGGTATTGGTCCAATCAGATTAGTGCCCATCAGGAGCCCGCAGCAGAAATGAAGCGCTTTCCTTACTACGGCAACTATGAGCAGTTAAGCGATATGGAATTTAACGCGCTCAGTTCGCTCAATGACGGAGAGATCCAAAAAGTCTTGTTCGTTGGTTCTGGCCCCTTGCCCTTGTCTTCGATTCTGTTTGCCCAAAAGTTCGGAGTACCGATTGATAACGTTGAAGTTGATCAGGAAGCGTACTGTTTGTCAGAAAAGCTGGCTCAAAAATTGCATTTGTCAGAGACATTGACCTTCTACCATACCGACATACTGCAATTTACGGAGTTAGCGCAATATGATGTCATTTTCGTTGCGGCTTTAGCTGGTTTGGCGCCTGAGGAGAAGTCAGCAATCATCCGCCACCTGAAAATGCACATACGAGAGGGGGCTTTGTTAGCCATACGAACCGTTCACGGGTTGAAGACACTTTTGTATCCTGAAGTGGCGCTCGATGACCTGATTGATTTTAAGCATCAGGCCACCATCAAACCCCATAACGAAATTATTAATTCTGTACTAATCGTTGAAAAAATAGTCAAGGAATCCACTACTTGAACGAGGAGATAAAGAAAAATGAGTCAACAGAACTTAATCAAAAATATCCCCTTTTCTGAACCACAAACGCTTGTAGCACTCACGGATTATGAGGAAGGCCAGGTTGTGAGCCGCACGTTGGCGCAAAATAAAGGCGTGAGCATTACCTTGTTTGCATTTGCCCAGGGGGAAGGCTTGAGTACGCATTCGGCACCGGGAGATGCGATGGTTTATATCCTTGATGGCGAGGCGTTCATCACCATTGATGGGAAGGGCATGGTTGTCCAAGCAGGCGAGACGGTTATTATGCCCGCTGATATTCCCCATGCCCTGGACGCGCAGCAGCGGTTCAAGATGCTGTTGATTGTGGTTAAAAAGCCCAAGGAATCAAGGAAAACTGAGCGATGACTGAGATTGATGAGCAAACATTGCCGTTACCCGGCAAACACTTTGACTTTGCCCAAATGCCCGGCCATTGGCTGCTGGCACAGTTGGGCAAAAAAGTGCTGCGCCCCGGCGGCATGGAACTAACAAACCAGATGTTGGCGGCGCTGAACGTGCAGCCTGTAGACAATGTGGTGGAGTTTGCCCCCGGGTTGGGCGTGACAGCACAAATGACGTTGGCGCGTAATCCGGCCTCGTATACAGCTGTGGAGCGTGACGAAGATGCGGCCAGATTGGTACGCAGCTATCTCGACGGGCCAGAGCAAACCTGTATTGTGGGTCAGGCAGGCGATACCGGCCTGCCCTCTGCATCGGCCAGTGCTATCTATTCAGAAGCGATGCTGACGATGGAGTCAACGCGGCGTAAGGCGGACATTTTGCAGGAGGCAGAGCGCTTGTTGGTGGAGAACGGCCGTTACGCTATTCACGAACTCTGCTTGCTGCCCGACGACTTATGCGAAGATAAGAAAAAAGAGATTCAAAAAGAGTTAGCCAAAGCAATTCGCGTCAATGCGCGTCCCCTAACACCCACCGAATGGCGCGAATTAATGACATCGGCTGGTTTTCAGGTGCAGGCAGATGGCATGGCACCCATGCACTTGTTGGCTATGAAGCGGTTTGTGAAGGATGAAGGCATAGGGGGCACTCTGCGCTTTGTGGGAAACTTGCTGCGCCACCCGGCTGCGCTGCGGCGTGTTGTGCAGATGCGGCGAGTATTTCATAAATATCAGGATCACCTGGGTGCCATCATGCTCGTGGGACGGAAATCTGAAAGGAATGCCACATGACTTATCCTTGGATGAATAAAAAAGAAGAATTTGAGACATTGGATGCGCGTCAGGCGAATCCAGGGAGCTTTTTCCCTCTGGTTTCTAGCACAGCAGAGATATTGCCAGAAGGTAGCGGGCTGCACATCATCCAGAGTTTTGAGCCCGTGCCGCTTTATGGGGTGCTGGGGAGTATGGGATTTGAGCATGAAACGGTGCTGGTGAGTGCAAATGAATTTCATGTCTACTTTTACAAAACACCGACAACGACAAAGGTGAAAGCGAAACCATTTGTTCTGCCTGACAAGAAACCGGCGGCTGTGGGAGCCATTGGGCTGGAAGAAGGTTATTTGACACCGGAACAAATCAATCTTGTGCTGCAGCATATACCGTTAGACATCGCTTTTACGGACGAGTATGGTGAGGTGGCTTATGCCAATCATGGCAAACAGGCTCAACTTGACAATGAAGCAGCCAGTACGCCCTTTAACGCGGGTATGGAAACTGAAGATGAGGGGTGGGGTGAGCAAAACGGCCGTTTGCTGCACCAACAAACCATCGTTATCCGTGATGATGATGGCCATGACAAAGGCATACTGGCCGTCACGCAAGACATCACCGACATCTGCGCCTTAGAGGGAGAACAGCGCATATTGGATTGGGAATAGCCATATGAATTTTCAAACATGGTTTTTGCTGCATCGATATTTGTCTGATGCGGTGTGGATTGTGATGGCGATCATGAGCGGGTGGGCTTTGCTTTTGGCTGTGCGCCGAAAACCGACCAATGCAGGCTTCTTTGCCTGCGTCATTGTGGGTCAAGTTTTGGTTTTGTTAGAAACTGTTTTTGGCGCACTTTTGTATTTCACGCCGCACGTTCAGCCTGGAGACAACATGCACTTTCTCTACGGTGGCTTTCTCTTGCTTACCTTGCCGTTGGCTCATCTCTACACCCGCAACAAAGATGATCTCAGCACGGCTATCGTTTGGATGATGGCCGGCTTTTTTATGGTTGGCCTGACATTGCGGGCTGATGCCACAGGATTGATGGGAAGATAGATAATAATGAATCGTGAATCTTGAATGGCGAATGGTGACATAGCACCTCATTCATCATTCAGCGCTCATCATTCATTGTTAATGATTAGTTATTTTTATGGGTTTAGATAAACGTTTATGGGCTCTGACAAAAGGCACACGTCGTTACATAGGTGTGGTTGTAGGTATTGGTTGGTTGATTGTGACCTTGAATGTGTTGCAAATCACCCTGATTGGCAATGCAGTGGATAAAGCATTTGCTGGTGATCCTGACATGACAGGGTTGGCTTTGGCGTTTGTGGGCATTATTGTGCTAAGATCCGTTTTGAACTGGGGCTCGCGCATCGCCTCGCACAGCGCCTCAAGCCGCATCAAGCTGCAACTGCGGGACAGATTATACGCGCATCTGGCCAAACTTGGCCCTGGCTTTTTGTCTGGCGAACGCACCGGCGAATGGGTGAATACAGCCGTTGATGGCGTGGAGATGCTGGAGGTGTATTTTGGCCTTTATTTGCCTCAGCTTGTCCTGGGTTTGACCATCCCCTTGCTGCTTGCGCTTTTTATTGCCTTTGTTGATCCTGTTTCAGCGTTGATTTTGTTGCTGAGCGCCCCGCTGATTCCCGCATCGTTGGGCATTATTTCTAGCCGTTTCCGAGAGGTGAGCGGCCGTTATTGGGCAACAGCCAGCCAACTGAGCGCCCAATTTTTAGATAGCTTACAAGGCTTGCCGACGCTGAAAATGTTTAACCAAAGTCAGGTGCAAGGGGAACGAATTGCGGAGCAGTCTGAATCATTGCGCCAAGATACGATGCACCTCCTGGCTGTTAATCAAGTTTCGCTCTTTTTTATTGATTGGGTCGCCACCTTGGGCACGACGGTGTTAGCCAGTGCCTTGGCGGTATGGCGGCTGCAGGCGGGGGCGTTGACTGTGGGGTCGGCCATTATGATGGTGCTGATTAGTGTGGAATTGGCACGGCCGTTAATTCTTCTGGGCGCGTATTTTCATGCTGGCGCGGCTGGCATTGGGGCTGCCCGGCATATCTTTAGCGCGTTGGAGCAAGAGCCGGCTGTGTTAGAGGCTAAATTCCCGCAAAAACCGAAACAGATTGTACCCCAGATTCAGTTTGATAGCGTTTCCTTTGCCTATGATGCGGGTGAACGAGCCGCATTACATGATGTCTCGTTTGTCATCAATCCCGGGGAAACGGTGGCTCTGGTTGGTCCCAGCGGGGCGGGCAAGAGTACCGTCGCCAAGCTGCTGTTCCGCTTTTTTGACCCACAAACGGGCAATTTGAGCTTAAGCGGCCATGAATTACCAGCTTTGTCTCTAGCTTGGCTGCGGACGCAGTTAAGCCTGGTGCCGCAAGACACGTATTTGTTTTATGGCACCATTGCTGAGAATTTGCGTATAGCGAAAGTGGATGCGACGGATGCTGAACTGGAAACGGCCGTTCGCATTGCCAATATCCACGACTTCATCACCAGCTTACCCGATGGCTTTGATACCCTCATTGGTGAACGAGGGTTGAATCTGAGTGGGGGGCAGGCACAAAGGCTGGCTATTGCGCGTGCTGTGCTAAAAGATGCGCCAGTTGTGGTGCTGGATGAAGCAACTTCCCATGTTGATGCTGTTAGTGAGACAGCCATTCAAGCTTCCCTGGAGCAGTTAACCGCAAACAAAACGGTGCTGATTATCGCTCACCGTCTGAGTACCGTGCGCCACGCAGACAGAATCCTGGTGATGGATAATGGCCGTCTTGTCGAATCAGGCAGCCATGAAGCATTGCTTGCCCAAAACGGCGTCTACGCCCGCCTTGTCTCCGCCCAAATGGCGCCAATCTCTAACCATCAATCGCCACTCTCTGCAACGGAGGTGTCTGCATGAGCCAATGGCAGCTGCTTAAACGATTATTGGGCATGATTCGCTCTCAGTGGGGAGTGATGATTCTTTCCATTACGATGCGCGTTCTCAATCAGGGGAGTGCCATTGCCTTGTTGGTGATGGGAGCCTGGGGTGTGAGCCTGGTGGTGCTGGGGCGCAGCGATGAAATTAGCCGTGTGCTGTGGGCAATGGTTATTTTAGGGATGTTAAAAGGTGTTTTCCGCTATTTGGAGCAGTTTACCGGCCATTATCTTGCTTTTCATTTGTTGGCAAAGCTGCGGCGTGAATTTTACCGGCGCATTGAACCCCTGGCACCGGCAGCCTTGGCTGACATGCGCAGCGGCGATCTCATCTCTCGCGCCATAGCTGACGTGGACAAAATTGAGGTATTTTATGCGCACACGATTGCGCCAGCAGCGGTTGCTGTCATTGTCCCTGCCCTGGGGCTGATCTTCATGGCTCAACAGTTCCATCCCTATCTGGCATTGGTTTTGTTGCCATTTTTGCTGGGTGTAGGTTTGCTGCTGCCCTGGTTAGTGAATCGTCCTAGTCAACGGCTGGGCATGAAAACCCGCGAATTAACCGCAGAGGTCAACGCCCATCTCACGGACAGCATTCAAGGGCTGCGTGAGGGATTGGCTTTTGGTTATGTGTCCCGTCGGCGGCGAGAAATTTGGCAACGAGGGGAGCAAGTCACGCTGATTCAACGGGATTCGGCGAATCTGGCTGGCCTGCAAAATGGGCTGTTGGATGGCATGATTGCCGCGGGCACGTTGGCTGTATTGGGCGTTGCCCTCTGGCTATGGCGGCAAGAGGCGTTGACGCTGGTCGTTTTCCCACCAATTTTGGCATTGGCGACTACGATGTTTGGTCCGGTTATTGCGGCTAGTGCTGTGCTCAACGAGTTTAATATGGCAATGGCTGGGGCGAGACGGCTGTTTGCTTTAATGGATCGTGAGCCGGTTGTGAGTGACCCCTCTTCAGTGAACAGTGAACAGTTAATGGCGAATGGCCAGGCGTTTTCGGCCTCTAGTCTCCATTTCAAGAATGTTTATTTTCAGTACCAGCCATTTTCTCCCAGCAGTAATGCGCATGAGCCGGAGTGGGTGTTGAATAACCTCAGTTTTGATGTGCCGGAAGGGCGTACGGTGGCGCTGGTAGGTTCTAGTGGGGCGGGGAAATCAACGATTATTAATTTGTTGCTGCGTTTTTGGGATGTGAATGAGGGGCAGGTGCGTGTGGGAAATGTGGATGTGCGTGATCTGCCGCAGGCAGTTTTGCGAGACCAGATTACGGTGGTGTCTCAGCAGACGCATATTTTTTATGCCACCATCAAACAAAATTTACTGCTAGGTAAGCCAGACGCGACTGATGCTGAAATTGAAGAGGCGGCACGGCTGGCAAACATTCACGATTTTATTGTGTCGCTGCCAGATGGATATGAAACGGCCGTTGGTGAAATGGGTGTTAAGCTCTCTGGCGGACAACGACAGCGGTTGTCTATTGCCCGTGCCTTACTTAAAGATGCGCCCATCTTGCTGCTTGACGAGGCCACGTCAAATTTGGATGCAGAGACAGAGCAGGAAATCCAGTCATCCATCCATAAGCTGATGCAAGGACGCACGGTCTTGATGATTGCCCACCGGCTGTCTACGGTGATGAATGCCGATGAAATTTTAGTATTGGAAAACGGGAAACTGGCTGAACGTGGCACGCATCAACAATTGCTTGCTCAAGGCGGACCTTATGCCCAACTCTTTGCTCGCCAACAAGATGAATTGATGGCTTGAGCGCCCCGCCTCAAGTGGCTCGAGCTTTCTGCCAAATTCTAATCAAAATCTTAAGTAAGTGCGCATCCATCAATTTCGTCACTTATTGATGGATGTGCTTCAAGTGACCTTTATCCCTGAAAAACGGAGACTAACTTTTAGACGGTCACTAAGCATCCAGCGCTTATTTCCCCTCGACGTCTCATCAAAATAATAAAGCATGCGGAAAAATTAAAAATTAACGGCCGTTAATTTTACTGTTTTGCTGCCATGAACGGATAAGTTAACCACTTCCCTAGTTTTCTAACTCATTCGCTTCGATAATC
>PDQY01000167.1 GCA_002746795.1 Chloroflexota bacterium
GGAAGGTATCAGCTTCTCCCATCCCGCTAAGTTCATCTTAGTGGGCACTATGAACCCTGAAGAAGGCGACTTGCGCCCGCAGCTGCTTGACCGCTTTGCTTTTGCGGTGAACATGGCTGGTTTGCCAGACCCGCAGCAGCGTGTGGCTATTATGGAACGCCGCCTTGCCTTTGAAATAGACCCTGATGGTTTCCGTGAGCAGTGGGCGCCGGAAGAAAAGAAGCTCTCTAAACAAATTTACGAGGCACGACATCAGGTGAATGATGTGAAGTACACGCGCCGAGACATGCTCTCCATTGCTGGCCTCACCTCCTCCCTCAAGGTAGATGGCCACCGTGCTGACCTCGTTATTTTACGTGGCGCACAGGCACACGCGGCCTTCCAAGGCCGCCACCAAATCATCGACAAGGACATCATCTTGGCCGCTGAACTGGCACTACCGCACCGCATCAAAGGACGGCCGTTCCAAGACACCTCCGTCAGTGCCATTGATTTGGAAGAGCAATTAGAGGATGTGCAATCCGAGATGGGCATGGGTGAGCAAGGGGAAGCGACCGACGACCAAGAAACGGCCGTTACAGAAAAAAAAAAGCATTAGATTCTGACACCGAAGTCGAAGATGGCGCCGACACCGCCCAGATGGAAGCTGGCCCCCAAACAGTGCCGCAATCGGCGCAAGATGGACAATGGTGGGAAGGGGGGCAGAAAGTAGCCTCCAAAGAGGAATTTTCTACCCGTCGTCTCGATACCCAACTAGACCGCCTAACCCGCAGCCAGGCCGGTCGTCGCTCTGTGACCAAGACAGAGCGCAAACGGGGACGCTACATCCAGGCTCGCCTCCCCCAAAAAGACCGCGTCACCGATTTGGCTTTTGACGCCACCCTGCGTGCCGCCGCCCCCTATCAAAAAGAACGTAAACGGGATGACGTCGCCCTGGCATTAGAAAAACAAGACCTACGCGAGAAAGTGCGGGTGCGCCGTTCCGCCAATTTGATTTTGTTTGCCGTCGATGCCAGTTGGTCGATGGCCGTGGCTGAGCGCATGGAAGCCACCAAAGGCGCTATCATGTCACTGCTGACTGATGCTTACCAGCGGCGCGACCGGGTAGGTCTCATCGTTTTCAACAAGAACGACTCCCATCTCGTGTTGCCACCGACAAACTCAGTGCAGCTGGCGCGGCAAGCATTGGTAGACATCGCAGTAGGAGGCAAGACGCCGCTGTCAGCCGGGCTGATGATGTCTTACGAGGTGTTCCGCAAAGAATCATACACCCACCCAGACGTGATTCCCATGTTGATTTTGCTAACCGATGGCGCGGGCAACGTGAGCATATCTGACTTGCCACCACAGGAGGAGGCACACCGCATCGCCGATCTGATCAAAGAATCTGGTGTGCGTTCAGTCGTCATCAACATGGAACATGCCGCCTTCGACCAGGGTCTCGCCAGACAACTCGCCGACCGCCTCGATGGGCCATGCCACACGCTTGAAGACCTCCGCGCAGATACGCTCTATCAAGCGGTGTTGGATGAGTTGGATTGAGCAAAACATTGGCGCTGCTTATTTATAATTTGGTGTGCTGAGCGCTTCAAGCACACCTCAAATCGTGTGGATTTACATGCCTTAAACAATTTCCGTAATATTCATCGTAAACTAATTCTTGTATAGTACTTGAATCCTATTTGTTATACTTTATAATCGATTCAATGTATAGTACGCCTACATGAGTTGCGACGGAATAAGTTCTACTAATCCAGAAAAGTTGAACTTATTGCCCTTGGTAGGAAACTATAAATAGCAATCATTTACGGTATCAATAGGAATCAGAGGTGAGCATCATCATGATATTGAGTAAACTTATAGAAATACGTGTACACATACGCGCTTGGTATTGGAAATTTTTTGTGGGTATTATATTTTTCATTTCCTGTGGAGTGGTTCTGACTAACTCTGTGCAAAGTCAAGTGCTTCCTGTCGCTGTCATTCCCTTAACCCCAATATCAACATTTGACCAACCTAAAATCCCTGCTTCAGAGTTAAACCAGGCCATGCCATTATCGTCATCTCCACAAAATTATGCCATAGACAGCAATATTATCCCTGCTCCCATTCCTGAAGCTGACATTTTATTTGAGAAGGAATGCACACCGGCCAACATTTCACTTGATCAAAGTATGGCATGCACCACTACAGTTACCAACCTCAGTGCAGAAGAGTTTTCATATAGGTTATTTGACTTAATGCTGCCCAATCTGTTCATTGTAGAAGATAGTGTTGAAGGTGGTGAACTGATAAGGAATCGATTAGTTATTAGCCGTGGCAGACTGGCTGGGGGCACATTGGCCACGACTACCATTAGTGATACGAACAAACCCATCGTATACAACTCATTAGCAGAGCTGGGGGTGCCGCCATTATTAGACGTTCAGGATGAAAGTATCATCAATTTATCCACACTCGCGCCCTATGTTTTCAACGATGAGGAGTACACAACTGTCGGTATGACCAGCAATGGGTACCTCATTGCCGGACTTGGCTCTAACGAAGATGTCACCTATATTCCGCAAATCTTTCCAGATGAAGCAATCCCCAATAATGTGATTGCGCCATTATGGACAGATCTGAATCCAGAGATTGGCGGCAATCTTTATGCAGCACTGTTATTCCGAGATGAGCAGTCGTGGGCAGTGTTTGAATGGGAGAATGTGCCTGCTTATAGCGCAGCAGAGACCAAACCATATTGTGTTCAAAGTTGCAATGATACATATACATTCCAAGTATGGTTAAAAACCAATACCCCTGAACAAGATATTACTTTTGTCTATGACCATATGGACAGCGAGGGCGCTACAACAGACACCAATGTAGGCGCGGAAAATATGAATGGCACGATAGGCGGCAATTACCCAGCAATCCCCGTATCCGATGCGCAGGTGTCTGTTTTCCACTCTCCGGGAATAGCCGGGGAATCTCATGAAATCACCTACACGGCTGAACCGCTTTATCCAGAGCCCTGGTTTGGTTGTGCCCAAATTAAAGTGAAAATGTCTGATTTCAATGGCATCAGTTATGCGTGCGCCAATGGCACCGTGACAGAATAGTAATTATTGGGTATAGATGAAGTAAAGGGATGGTCTCTGTTCACACGAACCATCCCTTTTTTATTTGTGTTTTTTCATCTATGCGCTATGTGGCATGAACTTACCTGGTCTCACTGTCCTCAATGTTTTTATGGCGGCATCTCCGATTTTTGTTGTCCTCTATTTGATGATTGGCCGCAATTGGGGGGGGAGTAAAGCAGGATCAGTTGGTTGGTTAACGGCCGTTCTCGTTTCTCTTTTCTTTTTTGGCACCAATCTCCAACTTTTGCTCGTTTCAACCGGACGGGCGCTGCTGCTGGCCTTATACGTCTTGTATATTATTTGGATGGCGCTGCTCCTGTATCACACCGTCAATGACGCCGGGGCTATCACCGTCATTGGCCAACAAGTGCCCCGTTTAGCCCATGACAAACCAGCTCAGACCTTGCTCTTAGCCTGGGTTTTTGGCTCTTTCTTGCAAGGGGCAACCGGCTTTGGCGTGCCTGCAGCAATTGTGGCTCCCCTGTTGGTGGGTCTCGGATTTGAAGCCAACACCGCTGTCACCATGGCTCTGCTGGGGCATGCCTGGGCGGTCACTTACGGCTCGCTCGGCTCTTCATTTTTGTCCCTCATGGCAGCCACCACAGTTCCTGGCGAAATTTTAGCCAGCCCAGTGGCCATCATGTTGGGGATTTGCTGCGTGTTGTGCGGCATGGTTGTTTTATGGCTATCTGGCAAGGGAACGGCCGTTCGTCAGCGCTGGTTATTTTTATTGGCACTCGCCCTCATCATGTCAGTCACCCAATGGGGCATGGCGCAACTTGGCCTGTGGACCTTAGCCGCATTCGGCGCTGGCTTGGCTGGCCTGGTCGTGTCAATCATCTACTTCACCAAACTCCAGAACAACAGCCACGACCGCCCCCAATTCAACACCCGTCGCTTTTTACAAGCATTTTTCCCCTACGCTATTTTGATAGTCGTCACCATCTTAGGTCAGATTTTCTACAAAACGCAGCTAAGTTTTGTGCAGTTCAACATCACTTTTCCCGCAGTGGCCACCAGTTTTGGCTGGGTAACTGAAGCTGGAACCGGTCGTTCGCTCAACTTATTTGGACATGCTGGCGCTTTGCTGCTTTACACCACAATTTTGGCTTTCCTCTGGTTCAAATGGCGCGGGCCAATTCATTTTGCAGAAAAAGGTGGGACGTATAACGGCCGTGCTATCATCCAAAAAACACGCCAAGGTTCCCAAAAACCCACCATCGCCATCTTCACCCTGGTAGCTATGGCCGTCACCATGACCCATGCTGGCATGACCCAGCTTCTAGCCCAGGCGTTAAGCGCTGTTTCTGGGCCAATCTACCCCTTCATCAGCCCCTTCATTGGCGCTCTAGGTGCGCTCATGACCGGCAGCAATACCAACAGCAACGTCGTATTTGGCGGTTTACAAGAGACAACGGCCGTTGCCCTGGCTGTTTCCGTCCCCCTGATTTTAGCAGCTCAAACTGCTGGTGGTGCTATCGGCAGCACCTTCGCTCCAGCTAAAGTCATCGTCGGCTGCTCCACAGTCTCCGGCGCAGACAATGGCAAAACCCTCCGCCTCGCCACCATCTACGGCGTCAGCATCCTTATCATGTTAGGCCTTATCACCACTCTTTTGCTCTGGCTCCTATCCTAACCAACACCAACAAGCAGAAAGCCCAAGCTGCTACAGCTCAATGGGCGTCTGCTCAACGGCACAATGAGCCGCCTCAATAATACTCATGATTTGCGCAATCGACTCCTCTTGCGCCCCCTCAGAATTCAACACACAATAATCAAACTCCACCATACGTGCCATCTCCTCCCGGGCAGTCGCAATTCGCAAATCCAAATCCTCCGTTGATCCAGAGTGTCGCGCCCGCAGCCGACGCTCCAACTCAGCCTCAGAGTCCGTCATCAAAAACACAGTAATCGCATTGGGAATCAACTGGCGGATTGTGGCCACACCCTGCACATCAACCCGCATAATCACATCCCGATTACTGTCCAGCGCATCCCTAATTTGCTGTTTGGGCACACCCTTAAAATCATTGTAAACCACAGCGTATTCCAACAATTCATCTTCTTCAATCATGGTCGTAAATTCATCGTTGCTCAAGAAGAAATAATCATAACCATGCACTTCTCCCTCTCTAGGAGGACGAGTGGTAGCCGTTACCACAAAATAATAATTCTCAGGGTTCTTCGCTATCACTCCCCGGGCAATAGTATCCTTTCCCACACCAGAAGGACCCGAAATGATAATCAGTTTAGGAAAACTTGGGCGTTGGTATAAAAATTTAGCTTCATTCATGCTTGCATCACCTATTGACGTTTGTCACGGAAAACGGGAAAATAACTTGTAATCAGAAAACAAAGAGCCTCCCGTTTAACCACAGTAAAACACAAAGAACCACCATATTCTTGTCAAATTTCTTTTTGTGTTTTATACATACCATGACAAAAATAACTAGAGAGAATATTATGCCTGTTTATGAATATCGTTGCCAGGATTGCCACCGCTTAGTCCGTCTAACATTCACCTTTTCTGAATATGGAAAAGTGGAACCTGTGTGTACCTTTTGCAACAGCCACAACCTGACCCGCCGCATTGGCCGTGTTGTTCTGGCAAAATCAGAAGATACTCGCATGGACACCTTAATGGACGATAGCGCCCTGGCTGGTTTAGACGAAGATGATCCTCGCTCCCTGGGCAAATTCATGCGCAAAATGAGCAACGAGATGGGCGAAGACATGGGCGATGAGTTCAACGAGGTTGTTGACCGCTTAGAGAAAGGCGAATCTCCCGAGTCAATTGAGCATTCCATGCCCGATCTAGGCGCAAACGATAGCCCAATGGGAGATTTTTAAGAACGGCATAGTGGCAAAGCACAAAGCTACGCTGCCACACCGCTGCGCTGCCGCGCTGCCACCTCCCTCGTTACAATCTCCCGCAAATCTGCCTGAATTTTCTCAACAGAACGATCCGCATCCACAATGAGCCAACGCTCCGGCTCAGCTTCAGCCAAAGCGTGATAACCATTGCGCACTTTTTGGTGGAAAGAGACCGCTTCTAAATCAAGCCGGTTCATTTCATCACCACCCGTTTGCCGCCTCGCTAATCCCCGCTCAACATCAATATCAAGCAGCAACGTTAAATGGGGCTTCAACCCGCCCGTAGCAAATTGTGTCAACATCAACAGGTCTTGCAAATCGAGACCACGCCCATACCCCTGATACGCAATGGTGCTGTCAGCATAACGATCACATAAAATAATTTTGCCAGCAGCCAAAGCAGGCTGCACCAACTCCCTTACCAATTGCGCCCGAGAGGCAGAATAAAGCAGCAGTTCGGTAACAGACTGCATTTCCCCATTCTTCACGTCATGCAACACATCACGGATTTGGTTACCAATGGCGGTTCCGCCCGGTTCCCTGGTCTGGATGACATCATACCCCTGCCCCCGCAAATACTCCGCCAACAAGATAATTTGGCTTGTTTTCCCACTACCCTCTGGCCCTTCAAACGTAATAAACATTCCCTCTTTCCCCTGAAAATCTTAATACAACGACACAAAGTCCCCTGGTATCTTTGTATTGAATTTTCACCCTAATTGCGGTGTTGGCTAAAGATACGTACGTATCGATTCGGCTCTTTTCCGTAGCTATGCGAAACCAAATTAGCTTGCCGTGCCATCTGGTGCTGATAGCGACGGATAGAAGACTTAACAGGTTTCAAATCAACTGAAGATTGCCCAGCTTGAACCAATTCAATCGCCCGATCCGCTTCAGCTACCGCTTCATCAAAAGGGTCGGCAGGAGCGACTTCGACATCCAACGCTTGTGCCAGAAAACTTTCCATCTGCACCACCGTGTTGGCTCGTAACACATACACCGGAATCCGATTTAGCTCTGCATGCTTGATCAACCGTCGTTGTTTGCGATAGTAACTTTTCAGCGTCAGCAGCACGTCAGCATCTTCCAGCTCATCTACGATGTTAATATGGGCTTTGACTTGTTTCGCCGCCTGCATCAGTCGGTTTCGCGCTACGCCATACACAAACACATCCAAGGTTCGCTGTTCTTTATGCGCTTTCTGCCTTTCCTCTCGAGCAGACATATCCAAACGCAGACGGCCGTTTTCCCCATTTGTTGGTCTTTGTTCAGACACTTTGCCCCGACGGTGGCCCCGCACACTACGTGATTCACGTGTTGCCCGGGTCTCGCCATCACGCCCGGCACGACTTTCCCGCCGTCCGGTAACGGCCGAAGACGTCACCAACATCGTTTGCGTTTCCTGCTGAATTTCGCCATTTTCATCACGAGAGCGTATATCCACGTCAAACGGCTCGCCATGCAACATCGCATCCACAGAAGTCGTCACGTCTCGGTGTACCAACACTTCATGCCGTGCCTGAATCTCAACCAACACATCAAACGTCGGGGGCGCACGCCGTTCCAAAACCGTCTTCTGGGTGCCACGGCGCCGTGCTTCCTCATCAGAGAGCGTCACACTTTCAATGCCACCAACCAAATCCGAGAGCGTCGGATTGAGCAGCAAATTTTCCATCGTGTGGCCGTGTGCCGTGCCAATGAGCTGCACGCCGCGCTCGTTGATGGTGCGTGCCGCCGCAGCTTCTCGTTCACGACCGATTTCGTCAATCACAATCACCTCAGGATTATGATTCTCGACCGCTTCAATCATCGTTTCATGCTGGTGCGAAGGACGAGGAACTTGCATACGACGCGCCCGCCCAACAGCAGGATGAGGAATATCACCATCCCCGCCAATCTCATTGGAGGTATCCACAATAACCACCCGCTTTTTCTCAGCCAAAACCCGTGCCATTTCCCGCAGCATCGTCGTTTTACCCACACCGGGACGCCCCAGGAGCAGCACACCATGTCCTTCCTCAATGATGTCAGAGATAATGTCTATTGTGCCGTAAACAGCCCGCCCGACACGGCAAGTTAAACCAACCACTTGCCCGCGCCGATTGCGAATGCCGGAAATGCGGTGCAATGTCCGCGCAATGCCAGTGCGATTATCATCGTCAAAATCACCAATACTGGCGACAACGCCATCAATTTCAGCTTGAGTAATTTCGTCAGAATTCAGCACATGCTCGCCATCAACATAGCGTGCCGTAGGCACCCGTCCTAAATCTAGCACGATTTCCAGCAGTTCATCTAACCGACCGATTTTTTCAATTTTATGGCGTACTTTTAAAGGTAAAATCGCAAGCAGCGCTTTTAAATCTTCTTGTGCTTGTGTTTCTGGGTGTAATTTTTTAGGTTGTTCTGTCATTAATGTTTGTTTTTCCGTTTTGTTTTGGTGACTGAAACCGTCGCCCATAGGGAGCTGAAGCAGGGATTCCTTGTGTCTTGAGAACGGCCGTTGCCTCAGACAACCCCTTCTTCTGATGCTGCATCGTATACCTGACCATCACCGCCTGACTTCCCCTCATCGAAAAGCCAGTTCGTTCCAGAGGGCCTTGCAGCCAGCTTTGGTAACGGCGCACACAGCAAAAAACAGGGTGCGTTGGCGTTGGATTCACCCGGCGCAAAGCGATCGCAAGAATATCCTGCACCCACGATTCCGCATTAGGATGTACAAACAAGCGCATCCAGGATGCAATCGACCCCGAACGAATGTGGACAAACGCCACCAATTCACCATCCTCGCGCAACACCCACCCTTCACCCTCCGTCAATGAAGGCAGCGGCTCAACCAATTGAACCAGACGCGGCACAATATTCGCATAAAGCAGTTGAATATCCCAATCATCTTCAGATTGTCTAGAGCTTAACAACAACGTTGACTGTAATTTCGAGTCAATACCGTCTAAAACCCAAATATCCTGCCGGGTATACACCACAAAGCCAGCTTGCCGCAAAATGGGGAGATCGTCACCAGTCTCATCTACCTCAGCCACAAGGCTGTAAATACCCCGACTGCCCATTTCCGCAACCGCCTGATCCAGCAACGCCAGCCAGATTGTTTCCTTTAACTTAAGATCATCATTATCACCATTTTTCCGAGAATCCCAGTTCTTACTACCCAGGAAAAACACATGCGCATGAGGTGATGATTCTTGCATTTGTAACTGGATAAAACCACTAGCTCCACTTTCACCACGTTTACAAATCAACGTCGGGTAATCACCACTAATCATGCTGATCAGCGCATCACGCACCGGATGTGGATTATGCGTAAGTGCGGATTCAGTATGTAAGGAAACAGCGTTCTCACTTAACCGGCGCACAAGCGCCAGGTCGCGTAGGGCAAATGGACGGATCATTACTCCGAAGTGTAACAAGGAGGCGAGTTCAAATCAAGGTATCCAGGAGAAAAATCGCCAAACCTTAATGATGATACCTGCCCCCTTGGCATCCGATAAGGAACAGAGATTAAATAATACGACAAAGTCGTTTCCTTCACCGTTCCTTGAAACAGACGATGCAATTCCGTATTTTATTTCATCATCGATCCTAGATGATCTTCTTTTTTTTATGTACACATATTTGTGCTATAATTCACAAGTAACATTCGCCCACAACACACAGTTCTTTATAATAAGTTTTATTTGTCAAAACGAAATGATTCACATCCAGTGAAATCAATCGTTTACAAGGGTTAGTCATACCCTAAACAAAATTTTTGGAGGAGATTCTATGTCCAACTTAGTCCTCACGATACGCGAAAGCATCCGTTATCGCGGTCGTGGTGGTCATTGGAGTTGGATTGCCCACCGAATTTCCGGTTTGGCAATTCTACTTTTCCTGACCATTCACGTCTGGGACACCGCAATGGCTCATTACAATGTAAACCTGTATCGATGGTTTGTGGATGTATTTAAGTGGCCCCCTATTGCGGTTGGCGAGGTTGCTCTGATGGCTGCCATTTTGTATCACGCCTTCAATGGCATTCGTATTTCCATTTTGGATTTCAAACCAGAACTATGGAAACATCAGCAACGAAGCGTCCAGATTACCTGGGGCATTTTCCTAATTCTGTTTATTCCCATTGGTGCATTCATGACCTATGAACTGGTTGCTTACTGGCAAGAATTAGGAGACGCCTGGTTGAAATTCCCACAACTAAGCGTTTATTTGCAGGGAGGAAGTTAACATGACAACCATAACACCGAACGTCACTGGCATTACCCGCCGCAAAGTAAAGGTGCAAAGCAATTTTGAACGGAATGCTTTCCTGTTTATGCGGGTTTCCGGTGTTTTGCTTTTGTTCTTTGCTGTAGGCCACATGATGCTCCAACATGTGCTTAACAGTTCCACCCATCTTTCCATCCAATTTGTAGCTGAACGCTGGAATGATTGGGGCTGGAAAGTATATGACATGCTGCTGCTCGTTTTTGCTTACTTGCATGGCATCAATGGTTTACGCAACATCCTCGAAGATTACATCCATGATCGCGGTACGATGAAAGCTATCAATATAGTCTTGGCTGTCTTTGCCGTGGTGACCATTATTGTGGCGGGTTTTGCCATCGCCGCATTCGACCCAAGCGCAATCGCTGGGGGGTAAGGAGTTAAGATATGGCAAACGTAAAAGTTCATGAATTTGATGCTGTAATTGTTGGCGCTGGCGGTGCAGGCATGATGGCTGCTTTGTATGCCAGTAAATCTGCCAATGTAGCAGTGCTTTCCAAATTGTATCCCACACGCTCGCACACAGGGGCGGCTCAAGGTGGTGTTGGGGCTGCTCTGGCAAACATGGAAGAAGATAGTTGGGAATGGCACGCCTATGATACCGTTAAAGGTTCTGACTATCTGGCTGACCAAGACGCAGTAGATGTGCTTTGTAAAGAAGCTATTCCCACCATTATTGAGTTGGAACATATGGGGCTCCCCTTTGACCGCTTCCCCAATGGCAGAATTTCTCAACGCCGCTTTGGTGGACACACCAACAAAGACACGGGTAAACCAGTGATGCGTGCCTGCCATGCCGCTGACCGCACCGGTCATATGATTTTGCAAACATTGTATCAACAATGTATCAAAGAAGAAGTTAATTTCTTCGATGAATATCATGTCGTTGATTTGATCCGGGTGGATGACACGGTGAGAGGGGTGGTTGCTGTGGAGATTGCCACAGGTGCCTTTCACATCTTCCGCAGCAAAGCTGTCATGTTTGCCACAGGCGGCTGGGGACGCTGCTGGCAAGTCACCTCCAATGCCCACTCTCTAACGGGTGATGGTGCTGCGATTTGTTTGCGCCGAGGGATTCCGCTGCAAGATATGGAGTTCTTCCAATTCCATCCCACTGGCATCTTCAAACTGGGTATTTTGATTACGGAAGGTGTGCGTGGTGAAGGTGGTGTGCTGATCAACAGCGAAGGCGAGCGCTTCATGAAGAAGTATGCGCCTAACATCAAAGACCTGGCCAGCCGTGATGTGGTCAGCCGGGCTATCTACCTGGAGGTGAAAGCAGGACGAGGTATCAACGGTGGCAATTACGTCCATTTGGATATTACGCCAGAAACGGTTAACCATTATTACGAAGAAGATGGCGAAGATCGCCGCATTGATCGGGCATATATTGAAGCGAAGTTACCTGATATTGCAGACTTCACGCGCACCTATTTGGGTGTAGACCCTGTTGTTGACCCCATGCCAGTGCAACCGACAGCACATTATGGGATGGGCGGTATTCCTACTGATGCAGATGGGAAAGTATTGCTCGATGCCAATAAAACGGCCTTGCCAGGGTTATATGCTGCTGGTGAATGTGCTTGTGTATCTGTACATGGCGCGAATCGTCTAGGCACGAATTCTTTAACGGATCTGGTGGTCTTTGGTCGTCTGGCTGGTAAGGATATGGCGAAATATTGCCAGTCTACGAAACTGCTGCCGCTCCCGGAAGGGGCAGCGGATCAGGTGATGGCTGAGTTTGACCGCATCTTAAATAACAATGGCGGCGTGAAGATGGTGGACGTGCGCACGAAGATGCAAGAGTCTATGACGGAAGGTGTCAGTGTGTTCCGCACAGATGATACCATCGGTCAAGCTATCGAGGATTTGAAGGTGCTACGTCAAGAGTACCAAAAGGTTGAGATTCAGGATAAGGGCAAGATTTTCAACAGTGATTTGTTGGAAGCGTGGGAGCTGGGTTGTTTGTTGGAACTGGCTGAGGTAACGGCCGTTTCCGCAAAAGCACGCCCCGAAAGCCGAGGAGCCCATGCCCGTGATGATTACCCAGAGCGTAATGACGAAGAATGGTTGAAACATACCCTGTGTCACAAAATAGGCGAAGGTAAATACAAAATCGACTACAAAGATGTGACCCTCGGTCGTTACGAACCCAAACCTCGGGTTTACTAATTCCAGTGATCAGTGATCAGTTATCGGTGATCAGCAACCAGTAACTGGTGTGCAGCGATTGATGACGCTCTAAACCTTGTTTACTGAATCCTGTTCACTCCATACTGAATACTGCTTACTGTTTACTGATACTAGGAGACATTTATGCAAGCACAAATACGCATCCGTCGTTTTAATCCCGAGAAAGATAGCCAACCATATTGGGGCGACTACACCCTCAAGAATGTGGATCCCACTGACACCGTGCTAGATTTGTTACACCGCATCAAGTGGGAAATTGATGGCACGTTAGCTGTACGCCGCTCTTGCGCCCATGGGGTTTGCGGCTCTGATGCTTTGCGCATCAACGGCAGCAATGCCTTAGCGTGTAAAACCCTGGTTCAGCGTTTGGGCAGTGGCGATACCGTCAAAATCCAAGTTGAGCCAATTCTCGGTTTATCGATGATCAAAGACCTTATCGTGGATATGGAACCTTTCATGGGTCATTACCGCGAAGTGCTACCTTACTTCATCAACAATTCACCACCGCCAGCAGATGGGCGGGAACGATTGCAGTCGCAAGAAGACCGCGTGCGCTTTGACGATACAACCAAATGTATCTTGTGCGCCTGCTGTACCACCTCTTGCCCCAGCTTCTGGGCCAACGGCAAGTACGTGGGGCCAGCAGCCATCGTGCAGGCACACCGTTTCATCTTTGACAGCCGTGATGAAGGGGCTGAAGACCGGTTAGCGGTGGTAGGTGATGCTTTCGGAGTCTGGCGCTGCCGCACCAATTTCAACTGCACCAACGCCTGCCCGCGTGAAATTGAGGTCACTGAAGCGATTGCTGAAGTGAAGAAGGTTTTGGCTACAGGCGAAATCTAGAGTCGTGCATGAAGAAGTGACGATGACATAAGCTCTGGCATGGCATCGTCAGATTGCTGAATTTTGTACCTTAGGGCTGACGGTTAAATCAGTTGTGACATGAGATCGTCAGCCTTAAGGTATGGCATTATTTATGTGCGTTTAAATCAGTTAGGTACCGTTTCTTAAGGCCGCCAGATTTCAAACTTATCCAAAATAGAACCGCCAATGAATTCACGGAGGATGGAATCGCTGCCAATGTAGTCCAACGCCTCTGTGGGAATGGGATCAAACCATTGCAAAAAAGCCAACAGGCGATTGGCTTCTACCCGAGCAGGATGGTCTGGTTCCACCTGGAGGAGCAGTGGCTGCGCCAATGCATTCAACACCGACTGCTCATACACTAAAGCGGAATTAAAGAAGATATCGGCATTATTCTGATGGGGGAAGATGTGGAGCCGCTCACCACGACGCACACTAGGCCAACGCAAAATCGTGTCTGTGGCGGAATAACCACGGTGTGCTGCATCACGCACAATGCGGCGTAATAGCCGGGTATCAGTGGTGGGCACTCGATTGTGACGATCTAGGTTAAGTTGAGTTAAAGCAGAGATAAATATACGATACATGGCAGATGGGGGTAAGCCTTCTACAATCTGGGGGTTGAGACCATGAATTCCTTCAATCAAGATCACATGATCTGGGCCAATATTGAGTTCACTGCCCCATTCTCGTTGTCCTGTCAGGAAGTTGAATTGGGGCTGCACAATGGTTTCCCCATTGAGCAGCTGCTGTAACTGCTGCCGCAAAAGAGCAATATCAACCGCCTCTAACACTTCAAAATCATAATTGCCGTTTTCATCACAGGGGGTATCTTCACGGTTGACAAAGTAGTCGTCCATAGCAATGGTGACTGGGTGAATGCCTTGCGCCAACAACTGTACTGCCAACCGTTTGCTAAAGGTGGTTTTACCTGATGAAGACGGGCCGGAAATCATGACTAGCTGCACTTCATGACGCCGGTCGGCAATATCGTGGGCAATTTTGGTGA
>PDQY01000168.1 GCA_002746795.1 Chloroflexota bacterium
GGGTCACGGTTCCTGTGTAAATCTGGCTATCTTTCAAATCTTTCCAATCAACAGCCAAAGGCTCAATCATGGTAAGCATCAGTTGGTTACGGGACGGATCAACTTTGTCCACCCAAACAGTGGTTTCGTCGCCTTCTTTCAAGACATCAGCCACACGGTTTACATGTTCCGTACCTAACTTTGAAATGTGGATCAAGCCATCGACACCGATACCCACATCGATAAACGCGCCATAAAGCTCAAGACGCTTGACAACACCTTTGAGCTGCATTTTGGGTTTTAATTCACCAATGCTCGTTGGTGTTACGGGTGGGGTTTCCACCTCAGGTGTTGCGGTTATATCACTCATAAGACTCTCCTACGCAGGGTTTAATCAATTTGCGCTCTGCGCGGACGGACTAACTTCCATAATAGTTAATTTTTCATCAAACGCTGGGGGCAGAACACAGTTAAATTTGTAAATAGACAATGCATAATTATAGCAAGGGGAATTGGTGTGTCAATACTGATCTGTACTAAATCTTAAGGTGATCGCTCACCTTATGTAAATATAAAGCGGGAGGTATGATGACTTTGTTGTATTATTTAGTTTCTGTTCCTTCGTGACCGTCTAAAAATTAGTCCCGGTTTTTCCTGGGTAAAGGTTACTTGAAACGCATCCATCAATGCTGTAATTTATTGATGGATGCGCACTTGGCAGTATGTTATTTTAGAATGTGGCGTCAGCGATGAGTTCACCATCAGTTTGCTCAGCTGTTTCAAACTCGTCTGTGGGCAGATTGGTTTCACGGCGGATCAGGTATTCCAGTTCATCTAACATGGCTGGATTTTCTGCCAGGTAGGTTTTGGCGTTTTCGCGCCCTTGCCCGAGTAAGGTTTCACCGTAGCGGAAATAGGCACCACGCTTACTGACGATCTCATAAGCAACAGCCAGATCCAGGACATCACCGGTGAGGGAAATACCTTCGTTGTACATGATGTCAAATTCACATTCGGTGAAGGGGGGAGCGACTTTATTTTTCTTGACTTTGACACGGGTGCGATTGCCGATAACATCTCCCCCGGCTTTAATGGCTTGAATGCGGCGAATGTCGAGGCGCACAGAAGCGTAGAATTTGAGGGCATTGCCACCACTTGTGGTTTCTGGGCTGCCGAACATAACCCCGATTTTGGAGCGGAGCTGGTTGGTGAAGATGACGACGGTGTTGGTTTGTTTGATGGCACCTGAGAGTTTGCGCAGGGCTTGTGACATGAGTCGTGCTTGCAGACCCACGTGAGCATCGCCCATTTCACCTTCGATTTCAGCGCGGGGCACCAGAGCAGCGACTGAATCTACTACCACAATGTCCATGGTGCCGGAGCGAATGAGTGCATCAGCAATTTCCAGGGCTTGTTCCCCGGTATCCGGTTGTGAGATGTAGAGATTTTCGACATCAACGCCGCATTTTTCGGCGTAACTGGGGTCTAGGGCGTGTTCCATATCGACGAAGGCGCAGATCCCCCCTCGTTTTTGAGCTTCGGCAATGATGTGCTGACAAAGTGTGGTTTTGCCAGAGGATTCTGGGCCGTAGATTTCGATGACGCGGCCACGGGGGACGCCTCCGACGCCGAGGGCTATGTCGAGAGAGATAGAGCCGGTGGGGATGGATTCGACTTGCATATGCTGGGCATCACCCAAGCGCATGATGGTTCCTTCGCCAAAGCGTTTGGTTAAATTGTCGAGGGTTTTTTCGAGCGCAGCCGTGCGGGCATCTCCATTTTTGGCGGGCATAGTTGTTTCTCCTATTTTGACTTTGACGCAGTACTTGGAAGTTTATGGGGGGTAGCTGTGCGTCTTTGTTGTCTGGAATTTGAATATGAGGTAAATATTAGCACGATTGTTCTAGTTTGTCAATGTCGAGTTTTAATAGTTGAACGAAAGTTCAGTTGTTTTGGGGCAGAGGACGATAAGGATGGGGAAATATCAGGAGTTGGGGTGTGGTTTAGCAATCAGATGCGTTGCTTTGCGGGTGGTCAGGTGGTGATTCTGTTACGGATTAGGGTGATGAGGGCGGGGATTTCGCGGCCACCAAGGATGATTTGCAGGGTCACGTAGGTGAAGAGGCCGAAGATGGCTGAGGCTGCCAGGTAGATGAGGTTGTTGTCGATGAATTGGGCGATGCCCAGGATGATGAGGGACATGCCCAGGGTGGCAACGGCCGTTCTGCTGAAGCTGATGCCTAAACCTTTCCAGTCTAACCCGTTTAGTTTGCGATGATTAAGGTAGAGGAGAACGGCCGTTTGGCAGGTAAAGGCGATCGATGTGGCCAGGGCCAGCCCGCCAACGCCTAAAGGATCCACAAGCAAGTAGGCCAACACGATATTGATCACCATCCAGCCTAAAGCCACAAACATTGGGGTGCGCGTGTCATGCTGTGCAAAGAAGAGGCGGGCGGCGATTTCAAGCGTTGCTTCACTCACCACACGTAGACTGAAAAAGACAATGATGCCATAAACCAGATTGGTGGAGTCGGCTGTAAATTCACCGCGTTCCAAAAGGAGTGAAATGAGCGGCCTTCCCAGCAAAATCAGGGCAGCGGCAGAGGGCACTGTGAGCATCCAGATAATGCGCAGCCCGTTGCTGGCAACCCGTTTGAGTTCGGCCATGTCGCCAGCATTAAAACGTTCAGCCATCGTTGGAAACAGCACCACAGCGATAGCTGTACCAAATAAGGTTTCAGGTAATTGTTGTAAATAATAGCCGTAAAAATAGCCAGACGTGGCGCCGCTTGACAAACCAGAGGTGATACGAATGATAAACAGATCTGCCGCTTGCACGGTACCTAAAGTGACGATGCGGGGAACCATCAGGCGCATGATTTCTGTGACGCCAGATAAGCCCATGATGAGCTGCGGATGCAGGTGGACGCTGTATTTGATGAGGCCAGGTACTTGAATTAAGACGTGTAGAATCGCACCGATGACTGTGCCCCAGGCAAGGCCATAAATGCCTAGCGATGGCACCAGAACAAATAAACCGATGATATAGCCTACATTTAAGGCGATGGGTGCCATGGCGGGCAAAATAAAATGTTGGTGCGAATTGAGAATGCTGCTAATGACGCCGCTCACGCCGAAAATTGTTGTCTGTACCAGGATGATACGCATCAAGCCTGCTGTGACAGCTTGTTGTTCTGCTGAAAAGCCAGGCACCAAAAGCACGCGAGTAATCCAAGGCGAGAAAATGGCGCCAACCAGGGAGATGCCCCCAAGAATGATGAGAACTAAGGTGAGGATGGTATTGGCTAGTTGCGCGGTCTCTTTGGCTTTATGGTTGGTTAGATAGGCGGAGTAGACGGGGATAAATGCGGCAGCTAAGGCACCACCAGAAATCAATGTTACAAAAAGCTCGGGCAGTTGATTGGCTGCGGTAAAGGCGTCGTAGGCTGGATTGGTGCCGAAGGCTGCGCCTACTAGCTGCGCACGTACCAGACCAAATACCTTGTCGATGGCCAGAAAAAAGATGACGATGACGCTGGATTGCAATAAATGTCTTGCCCGATTCATGGGCGGGAATTTTACCTGTCTGTTTTAGACGTGCAAGGTATGTAAATGGGCCGTAGGGAAATAGGTGGGAAACTCTTTCTGATTTCTGCCTTTGTTTCCTTGTTGAGGTAAAATGGAGGAACTAAAAGAGGTGGAAAATGCTGGGAAATATTGGCCGTGTTCATTTGGAAGAGCAACCAGACGGGCTGAAGGTTGTTTCGCCAATCAAGCGTTATTGGTTTCTGTTTGCTTTGTATACCGGTAATATAATTGTGTGGGTCGCGGGTGTGATCGGCATGTTGTTTTTTCTTGTGTACAAGGTCATCATGGCGGGTGAACGGTATTCCTTTTCTTTTTCAATCATTTTGGTAGTCTGGATGATAATTTGGTTGGGAGGGGGGAGGCATCTTTGGAGAAATTGGCAGCGTTTTGCCGCTACTCGTGAAATCCTGTTTATCAATCATGAACGTTTGATCATTCACCGTCCAGTTTCGATTTGGGGTCTCACGGAAGCATTTGATATGAAGTATGTACGGCCGTTTTCCGTGAGTGAATATCATCAATGTATTTTGTTTGATTATGGTAGTGACGGTAATTACCGAATTTATTTTGGTCTTGGCCTGACAGAGGATGAAGCTTCTGGGCTGGTAAGCATCCTAAATTCACGCTATTTTCGGGACTATGATCCTGATGATGATGAGTAACTGTTTTTAGTGACTGTCTGAAAATTGCTCCCTGTTTTTCAGGGGTAAAGGTCACTTGAAGCGCCGCCACCAATTCTGTAACTTATTGATGGATGCGCATTTAAGTTTACTCTGTCGAAGTTTGGTTTTAATGATAGAAATTGCAAAGCACTTTGCTTCTTATATTCCAGTAACGGTGGCACGGCAGATTTTGGATGGAAATATGCTGCAACCGGGAAAGCCACGCCCTTTACTCGCAGCAACTTTGTTCTCTGATATTTCTGGGTTTACCAGAATGTCTGAAGAATTGGCTTCTGATGGCACTCGTGGGGCTGAAGAGTTGACCCGGGTGCTGCTGACGACGTTTACCGCCATGATCGATGTGATTCATGATTTGGGTGGGGCTGTCAGTCATTTTTATGGGGATGCGATGTCGGTTTATTTCCCTGAAACGGATTCGGGGGATGCTGCCCAACGGGCTTTAACTTGTGCCCAATCGATGCAAAAAGTGATGGCAGCGAGTTTTGACCGCGTGGTCACTAATCGGCCAATTGGCAAGGATCCATTTTTTACGCTTACGATTAAAATTGGGGTTGGGTATGGTGAATGTCAGGAAATTGTGGTGGGCGAGGCGGAAAATTCATTGGAGTTTGTCTTGACGGGAACGGCCGTTGATGAAGCTGCTGCTGCGGAAAAACAGGCAAGCGCAGGGCAAGTCGTTGCTAGTGAGACGGTGTTAAAGCAGGCTGGTTTAGCGTCTACGAATACGGAATGTGATTTTAGTAAGCTGACGGATTGGGGTGTGTTGGCAAACGCTTACTCCATCTTAAACTGGGATGAAATTGAAGAAGAGGCATTGTCGGCTCTTATCGAGACGACCAGTGCCTTTATTCCAAAAACGATTCACCAACGATTGAAACGCGGGAGGCATGACGGATTTGCGGAACATCGACCGGTAACGAGCTTGTTTGTGGGCTTTGATTTTGTGGGGGATGAAGATGAGACGTCTGATGTGACAACGGCCGTTCATGGGCAACAGCTGCACGAATATTATCTTTGGGCTTCTCAAATTGTGGCTCGTTTTGGCGGCCAAAATGCGCGTGTCAATCGCATTCTCACTGGGGACAAAGGCAATCAACTGCATATCATGTTTGGTGCTCCTGTGGCACCAGATGCTCCTGAGCAGGCCATGCGTTGTGCTATGGCGCTCGTTCGGGAAAAACCGGATTTTATTGCGGCGCAGCGGATAGGTTTAGCTGGGGGCAAGGTGTTTGCCGGTCCGGTGGGAGCTACCACTCGTCGTGAATACACTGTTGTGGGGGATGTGGTGAATTTGTCGGCTCGGCTGTCACAAATTTGCCAGGACAATGCTGTGTTTACGAACAAGGCTACGGCAGCCCGTGTTGAAAATTGGATTGAATTTGAGGTGCTGCCGCCGGTCGTTTTGAAGGGGAAACAGCAGGCGATTTCTCCTTATGTCCCTACTGGTGAGAGAAGTGGTTTAACACAGTTACAGGCTTATTTTAGTCATTGGGAACGGCCGTTAGTTGGGCGAGAAACTGAGCTGGATTTGTTGCTGGGGGGGATGGATGCAG
The DNA here is from genome assembly GCA_002746795.1 of Chloroflexota bacterium. Lineage (GTDB taxonomy): Bacteria > Chloroflexota > Anaerolineae > Promineifilales > Promineifilaceae. The sequence continues at coordinate 5,804 of PDQY01000168.1, forward strand.
CTCTCCGCGGGATTGGGGGCGTTGCCGCTATCTTTGGCTCTGTTGGCGTGGGCAAAACCCATTTGTTGGCAGAGGGGATTCGTTATTGGCTTGATGAAGGTGGCACAGGGTTGGTGGGGGTGGCACAGCAGCACAAAGGGGATGTGCCTTATGGGCCTTGGCTAGATATTTGGCGAGATTATTTCAATCTGCGCGTGGATATGCCTCTGGCGGTTCAAGCGGAGCAAGTTGTATCGCAAACCAGAGCATTGGTGCCAAACGTGGGAGATGATGTGGCGCTGTGGGGGGAAGTTTTAGGCTTGCCCATTGCTGGGCAGGAGCATATTGCTGAACTTTCTGCTGAAGTGAAACAAGCGCGGTTCTTTTCCCTGGTACGCCGCTGCTTCTTTGCCTCGAGCGGGCAAACGCCTTTGCTCATCATCCTGGAAGATGCTCATTGGGCGGATCAATCGAGTTTAGCTTTACTTGATGAACTCACAACCAACTTGGAAGTACGCCGGATCTTTTTTGCGGCAACGTTCCGACTGCATGACAAGCTCTCCTTGGAGATGTTGGATAGACCTGCTTGTGTGCCGATTTTACTGACAGATTTATCACCTGCTCATGCCCGCAGGATGCTGACGCATTTGGTTGGCCTGGATGAACTGCCTTTAGCTGTGGAGCAGCATCTTGGTTTGCGGGACAGGGAAGGTCGTGATAGTCCTGTTAGTCCGCTGTTCTTGGAAGAATCGCTGGACATGATGCTGGATACGGGGGTGCTGCAAATTGGTGAGCAAGTGATTGTAGATCCGGAACGCCTACATGCTTTGCAGATACCTGATACGATTTATGGTTTGCTCTTGGCCAGATTAGATCGTCTACCTCCTGCTGGACGTGATTTATTGCAGATTGCTTCAGTTATTGGACGGCAGTTTGCTCTGGAACCTTTGCATAGAATCTCAGTTGATCTACCGGAATCTCAAATTACAGTCATACTGGAAGATTTGTCAGCAGAGGAAATTACTCGGTTGGTAACTTCTGATCCAGAATGGGTCTATTTGTTCCAGCATGCTCTCACACACGAGGTGGCGTATGAAAGTTTGCCTTTTGCTCGTCGCCAAGCATTGCATCAGGCGATGGGGCAGTGGTTGGAGCAGCGGTATGCAGATAATTTGCGTCCGTATTATCCCATCCTGGCTTATCATTACAGTCAGGCGGCGAATCATGAAGCTGGCTTGAAATATGCGTTAGTGGCCGGTTTGGATGCTCGTGACTTGTTCTCAAATCAAGAGGCACTGGAATTTTTCAACCAGGCTGAGTCGCATTTGCAGGTTTTAGGGGAGGAGGAGAATTGGAAAACGGCCGTTACGCTTTACCAGGCACGAGCAAATGTGTTTATGGCTTTAGGCCATCTCAAGGATGCGCTCAAGGATACAGAAGAAGCACAAGCTGTTTCAAGCGCACATTCTGAAATGAGTTTAGTGGCAGAATCAATTGTGCTAAAAGCTGAAATCTGTTATCGACAAGGTCGATTGAGTGAAGTAAAAGCTTTGACAACCAAACTCTTTACTGATGAGCAAATTGTGGCCAGTTCTGAACATTATGCAAAAGCGCACATATGGGCAGGATGGGCAGCTAGTTCCTGTCTTGAACATCAAGAGGCTTTGAACCATTTCCAAATTGCAGAAGCTATTTGTTCATCTGAAAATAATCAATATTTGTTGGCGCGGGTCTTTGAGGCAGAAAGCTATGCCCATTATTTGCAAAAGGAGCTTGAGCTTTCTTTGGCTGCAATGAAAAAGAGTGTGAATTTATCACGTAGGTTTAGCACCCCATTGAATTTGGGTACGGCGCTTAACAATATTGGATTTGTCCAGTTTATGTTAGGACAATATCAGCAAGCAATTGACACCTTTGATGATGCTATAGAGATTGGTCGTGAAAGTGGCAAGAATTTACTGGTTATGGCTTTGGCAAACAGGGGCGCGGCCTTATGCCGATTGTCCCAGTTCGATAGGGCTTTGACTAATTTTAAAGAAGCGATGAATTTATTAGACGGGATGGATTATCCGGGGCTACAGGTTGAGGCGTATTTATTCTGGGCGTTTGAATACAGCAGCCCATTAGGTCATTGGCAAGATGCTCGTCGGCAGTTTGAAGAAGCTGAGAAATTGATAGAACGTCAACCAGAGGTCTTTGTTGAGGAACGGGCAAGGCTCCTTATTGGCTCTGGACAGGTGGAATTAAATGAGGGGTATTTGGACAGGGCGGAAACCCTTTTGCAAGAAGCGCTGGTGCTGATTGAAGATAAAGATTTGGCTTGGTGGCGTCCAGTAGCCAGTTATTTTTTAGGATGCTTGTATCAAGCAAGAGGGGAGCAGAAGCGGGCAATTACATTTTTGGAAACTAGTTTATCTGAGTTGGAACAGCTTGGTCCAGCCGATTATAAACAGCGTATCCTGGCGGAACTGAATCAGTTGAAATTAAATCACACCTAGGCTAAAAAGCGAAAATCGCCAATTTTGCCTGGTTACAAAACAGCCCAAACTTTTCTTGTTTGGGCTGCTTGTATTTATATATCCAGTTTGTCTGGTGCTGCCGCAACTTTCCAAAATTGAGGTGTGCTGCTCTCTGCGACTCCCAAAATTGAAATGTTGCGGTACTCGTTTAAGAAACCTAGCCGGTACCTGGTAAGAACCCTTTTGTGGTTCGATCCCCAAGTCCACCAGCAAATTCATCGAAATTATCAGCGTCAAGGCCTTCAAGCATTTTGCGGTCTTCATCGCTGACCTGATAACCAACCAGGGCTTTGTCTAGGTTGGTAAATAGTAGATTGCGGAATTCCTCGTCTTTGATGGCACGCGCAATGATTTCTTTTAAGATTGTATCTGACATGTTTCACTCCTGTTAATGTATTTTTGTTAGTATAGAACTCAGTATGAGAGTTCTAGCTATCATTGTCAATAAAACAGGTTACAGTTTTGGAACTTAACGTATTATTCACAAAATGGTGCCATCAATTTGCCTGTCTGTGTCTGAAAATCTGTGTTCTATGATTCAGGAACCGTTTCGATTATTCTTTGATGATGAATGGCAGGAAGATGTGGTATTCAACTACTGCCAGACTATCTGCCAGGGTGGCACTTTGGGCATCGGGATTGGTTACTTTTACGTCATACAGGTCGATATCCACGTTTGCTGGCACAACGGCCGTTAATTGAGTTCCTGATGCAGAGACATAGGTGGTGGTCAATGTGTAGTTTGTGGAGCCGAGCAGGGTAACCTGTGCCCCATCCAAAAAATTAGTGCCGGTCACTGTGATGAGCGTTTGTTGACCAACCGCCACGGTTCCTGGTGAAACATCGGTCACAGTGGGGGCATAAGCGCTTACAAGTGTCACGGTGTAGGCCCAAGTGGATGATGGGAAACTGGGGTTTTGCCATACCAGGAATGTGTGTAAGCCTGCATCCAATTCAAGATCGAATTCGATATCTGCATTGACAGCCTGAGGCGTGGCATTGTTTAGCGCTGCGGTCAGGGGGGGATCGATGATTAAAGAAGCGAATCCTTCTGAGAAATTCCCTTGAATGTTGTAGGTACCACCTGCTTGCATCATCATGTTAAGTTTGGAGTTGAGTGTGTTGGTGTTTAATGAAGTCCCCTCCCAGGTGAAGGGGGGGGCGGGGATGTCGATGATCTCAATTTTGTAATCAATCTCGCTGCTGTTGCTCTCATTTGCAATGACGTTGAGGCGAGCATCTGTGGGCAGTGTGAATGTGGCCCAAATGGATTCGGTGCCATAAACTGAATCAATGGTGTGTGTCTTGGTGGTTGTGTCCCATACCTCAATCATGAGTGAATCAGCACTATCTCCAGAGACGGTGATGACTGCATTGACTGGTGTATCGCTACCAACATAGGCGGGCAGCCACTCTTCAGTGAAATCGTTGCCGCTGCCACCAATTTGACCGCCTACTTTCTGTAAGGGTAAGGTGTCTATTGATGCTGTTGGCCCAGAAATGGCCACACGCCAGTTTGCCCCTAAGGTGCGGTCTTGGGTGATGGTCAGGTCATGAATGCCTGCGGGTATGTAGAAGGTGCTGGTGTCACTCGTTTCAACTGTCTTTTGTACAAAGTTGTCATTGATCAGGAATTGGAAACGGCCGTTACCCGAAGACAGATTTTGGTCAAATGTGTAAACGCCGCTGCTGGGGAAGTTGACGCGAATGTGACTGTTTGCCCCCACGTTGAGGGTAGATCCTGCCCAACTGTAACTGGCTGCTGAGGGAATTTGCGTGAGTGTGATGTCGTAATCTGCCGAAGCTGAATTTCCCGAGGCATCCACTGTTATACGATTGGTGCCAGCGGGCAAATCGAGGGTTGTCCAGGTGGTTTCACCGCCATAGACGGTGAGTGTTTCTATGATGGCGCTGCTGCCATCAACTACATTGATAGTCACCGAATCGGCCGTGTTACCGTTAATGGTTGCTTCCAGGTTGACCTGGGCAGCACCGCTGAGGTGTATAGGCAGCCATTCAGCATCAGCATCATTGCCAGCACCACCAATGGGGCCGCCTGTTTTGGCATAGGGCAGTGTGTCATGGTCGGCGCCAACATCAGAAATCGTGACATCCCAATCGGTATCGGCTGTATTTGTATCTTGGACAATGGTCAGGTTATGGATGCCGGCAGGCACAAAGTAGGCCACTGTGTTGCTGCTAATGACTGTTTTTTGAATGTAATCAGAATCAAGTAAGAATTGGAATTGTCCTGAATCTGCGTTCAAGTTGAATGTGTAGAGACCATCGGTGGGGAAGTTAACCTGAATGTGGCTGTTTAGACCGAGCGAATTGGCGAACCCATCCCAAGAATAGCCAGCGTCAGGAATGTGGTAGAGGGTCAAGGTGACGTCGGCGCTGCTCCCTGAGGTGTTGGTGATCATGAATGTATTGTTGCCGTGGAGTGTGCCATTCCCCCAAATGGTTTCACCGGCTATTGCTGTGCCAGACCAGACTGTGGCAGAATTGCCGTCGGTGATATCTAAGGCTGTATTGCCAGTGACGGTTAAGGAGAAGTTGAAATCTAGATTGCCGGGATAGATAGGTGTTACGCTTTCTCCAGGTTCTAAAGTGCCGGTGAATTCAAAGAATTGGGAACTGGCGGAGGCAGGCGCTACGGTGGCGCTCCAGGTGGTATTGGCATAAGTATTATCTTGCATGACGAATATTTCATGCTGACCTGCCGTTACTTCTATGGCGTAGTTATTGCCCAAATCGGGAGGGGAGGCGAGTATGTTTAGAGCGGAGGTGGTCATGCTGTTGTCCAAAACAAGATTGGCAAACCCTGTTGAAGATTCAATGTTAAATTGGTATAAGCCATCAGCGGGGAAGTTAACGATGACGCTGGCATTTAAACCGCTGTCTAGCACATTGCCGCTCCAAGATAGGTTGCCGTCTGCGGGCATGGCCGTTAATTCTAAATCATAGGTTAGGGGATCGCCTGTATCGGATGACACAATGCGTAGTCGATTTAAACCTGCGGAAAGATCGAAGTTTGCCCATTGTTCTTCAGTGCCAAGGACTTGAGACAGGGTGTAATCTGGGCTGCTGCTGCCACTTTGGTAAACTTCGACAGCAAAACTATCGCTCATGTCTCCATTGGCTTTGATGGCCATGTTGACGGTTGTGGCGGCGTTGAGGGAGATCGGTAGCCATTCTTCGGTGAAGTCATTGGCGGAGCCGCCGATGTCACCACCAGATTGGGTGTAAGGCAAGGAATCATCACCAGCTGTGTTTAAACTGACTGAAATGTTCCAGTTTGCTCCCTGGGTTGTATCCTGGTCTATGATTAACTCATGGGTGCCAGCGGGAACGTAATAGGTTGTGTGGGATACCCCTTCGATTGTCTTTTGAATCAGTTTGTCATCATCGACATCAAGCAGGAACTGATAACGGCCGTTATTGTCACCAAATTCAAAATCATATAAGCCTGCCGTATCAAATGCTAAACGAATCTTGCTATTTTGCCCTTGGGAATCAGCGAAGCCAGAATAGGTGAAATCGACAGAAGGTATAATGGCTACTTCTAAATCATAATCCATGGGATCACCCGTGGTACTCATTTCAATGGAACTGGTACCAGCGGGCAAATCAAACGTCACCCAAGAAGTTTCCCCGGCATAAACCATAAAATTAGAATCATTGGCTTCATGCAATTGGGGTGTGGCTCCTGCCACGCTGACATTCAGGAAATCGTTTGCCGTGCCAGTGGCGGTGATTACCATGTTAACTTGGGTGGCTTCACTCAAATGGATAGGAAGTTGTTCTTTTTGGACAGCTTGATTTGCTTTTGTATAAGGCAGCGAATTGACAGCTTGCCCTGTGGCTGAAATATCAACTTGCCAATCGATGACGTCTGTTGCTGAAGTATCTTGGAAAATTTCCAGGGTCTGCACTCCGGCATCCACATAAAGTGAAACTGGGCCATCACTGGTGACGGTTTGCCAAATTTCGGCGTCATCGTTTGTGCTGTCCAAATAAAATTCGTAACGATCACCATTGCTCACTGAAAAATCAAAGGTGTACAAACCACTTGTCTCAAAATTTAGGTTGATCGAGCTGTTCATCCCTTGGGGATTGGCATGACCAGCCCAGGTGTGTGGTGAGCCTGGCTGAACTTCTGGAATATTAAAGAGCAATAATGTGAATTCTAAGGCATCTGGACCCGTATTTTCTACCACAAATGAATTGTTGCCTGGTGGTAAGGTTACTGAGCCCCAAATGCTTTCTGCATCGTAAGCATTGCCAGACCAAATATTGGCTCCTTGTTCACTAATAATATCCAGGGTGGCCATGCTGTTGGCGCTGGCACCGGTAATCGTAAAGGAAAAATTAATATCTTGACTGGTATTTGCGTAATAGGTGGGGACGATGGGAAGTGTGCCTGGCTCTAGATTAAATGTGAAGGAGTAAAAAGGGTCTTGGGTAATGGCTTGTGGCTCAGTTGTGTCTGCGTTGACAAAGGTAAAAATGGATAATGTAAGTAGTAGTGCAACTGTTATGATGGTTAATGTTTTTTGTATTGTGTTGTGTTGTGAGGGATTTTTCGCATTCATAATAAGGCCTCCTTAAGGATGTAATAAATGGAGAGCGTGTAAATAGGTTAACCCTTCCGCTGATTCGATATAGATTCAAAAAAAACAAGAATGAGTGAAAAGGCGACAAGATTATTATAACCAAGTGGCAAATCTTATAACTAGGCTATTATTCCTATGAAATTGGAGTAGTGATAGAGGCGGGTTGGGATTGCCTGGCAGCGAGGTCGGCCAACTTCTTTGAAATCCACATGCTGAACCGAAAGCAAAAACGGCCGTTTCGCATCGATGAGGGATAACGGCCGTTTGGTTCTTCTGCACTTTTGACTTGTATCTTACAGAGCGGGCAACGGGACTCGAACCCGTGATAGATGCTTGGGAAGCATCTGTGATACCACTTCACCATGCCCGCATGAAACGTTGAAATTATAGACCCGCCCCTATGCCATGTCAAATCAATTGAGGAGTGGGGCGTGCGCCTGGCAAGATTCCCCTGAACTAGAAGAAATTTGGGCGGGACTAGGTCAAAGCGCAGCTCTTATCCACGCTGATTTGGAGAAACAAGGACAGCCAATTGGCGCATATGATGTTCTAACCAATCATGCGACTTTGGTCACGCATAACACAAATGAATTTGACTGGGTGAAGAATTTGCAGTTGGTGGATTGGTATTAGATTACCCGATATGGGCTTAATTCTAGCCTCGGCCATCAGGATGAGTTTGGCAACGGCCGTTTTGCCGATGAGGCATAGGTCTAAGATAATGGCGGCGAACCCTGCACCAGCTATGGTCAGTAAAAGTACCAAAAACACGATGCCACCCGATGTTATCTGTCCTTCAGACGAATATAATGTGTGCTGTTTAGAACAATTAAGAATACAAGGCTCATGGGTTTTTGAGTTTGATCTTCCGTCGCGCCTTGGAATGATTATGATTGTGGATAAACTGGAACGTTTTTGCCTACAATTTCTCTAAACATTTCCAATATCTCGCCTGGTTCAGCATGGCGCTTTTGCATGGTTTGCTTTGAGAAAATTAACTTGTCGTTGACAATGAATTCAAAAGCACCTTTGGTTCCTGTGATAAAGGTAAAACTTTCAATAAGGTGTTGGTAGTTGCTGAGGAGGTCATCCGCCACACGGACGGCGCGTTCGGCGTAGTTTCAAGGGACGCAGTATTCTAGGGTGATAACGTATTTTTTCTTCATGATTTTCCCCTATGTTTTGTTGAACCAAGGATGAAGGCGGCGGAGCCAAT
>PDQY01000169.1 GCA_002746795.1 Chloroflexota bacterium
GCTTTATTTTATGATATGGCACGTTCTGAGTTGTTATTGAATGGCAAATTGGGTGAGCCGTTTTATCCGTTTGGGGATGATGCTAGCCGAGTAACGGCCGTTAGCTGGCAAGCTTGGTGGATACCTGCAAAGGATGGCACACCGGGTTGGAAGAATAGACAGCCGGTTTTTAGTGATATCACGTTGGATAGCCGCCTGGTGCAGCAGTTGGCCACGCCCTTTGGGACGCATGTAGGTGGCTTGTGGCAGCAGGTGCCATCAGCTCCAGGCAACAAGTATGAATTGATGGTTGAGGCGCAGGCCTGGTCGAGTGATGATGTGGCACCTGGCAGCCAGGTGGAAGCTGGGGATGTCAATATGCAGGTTGGCATTGACCCCACAGGTGGCCTTGATCCTGAGAGCCCGCTGATCGTGTGGAGCCAGGTTCATCAGCCATTGAGCCGTTGGGAAATGATTCATTTGGCGGCAGATGCTGAGGCTGACATCATTACGGTTTATCTGAAATCTGCACCATCTTTGCCGAAGCGGCAGCAGGCGGTGTTTTGGCGTAATGCTTTTTTGCGACCTGTGGGGCGGCATAAGCGCAGCGTGAATATTGTGGGGATTGGCGATACGCATATTTCTATCGAACCTGAGTATCCATATCCGGGTGATCCGGTGACGGTGTCTGTGTCGTCAACGCGAGAGCATCAGCGGATTGGCTTGTTGGTGCGTGATCCAGATGGGGCGAGCCCGTCTGTGGCCAATTTAGGCAAGGCTTTGGATGGCGAGCGTCATGTTTGGCGGTATGAGTTTAAAACTGCTGTGGATGGCTTGTATGAGGTGCGTTTTGTGGGGGATCGGGGTGCGCGTATGCTTTCTTTGCGTCTGTTGCAGGTGGCGCGGAATGTGCAGCTGGTGTCGAGTGATGCCTCTCGTTTGGCTTACAAGCGTGTTTATGTGCTGCTGCCACCGACGGCTGATGTGAGTTGGTTTACAGCGGCGGCTCGTGGTGGCTTTAACGGCCGTTTTACTATTGGCTTTTCGGCAGATGATGCGGGAATTGGCGATTTGGGTAGCAAGCATGTGTTGGCTGTGAACCCCCACCATTGGCCTGAAGTGTTAACGGCCGTTTGGTTCAAGCAGCATTATCCTGGCGCAGAATTTACCCCTGTGGTGGCAAATAAACCTGAAGATTTAGAGGCGTGGCTTAAAGATTGGTTGGGAAGTGAGAGTTAAATTTGCATCCATTCCACTATTCCACAGCAACAAGGCCAATTGCGATGATTTCTACATCAAAGCTGTGACCAGATGACACGAGACTAATATCTTCGATAAAGCGCGGGGCGGGGAAGCCTTGTCTTGCTAATTCTTTGAGCAAATCAGCTTCATAAAATTGTACGACATTCATCGGCACTTTGATGTGGTTATCCTGGGTGACAGCACATGAAATACAGGCATCTGGGGTGGTGGGGGTGACGTTGCCATTGGCATAAAAGCCCTGCTGCCAGATACGGCGAACGCCATTGTCGTCGGTGTAATTGACTCGAATGAACAAGGGACATTCACTGCCTTGAACGCCGCATACGCCTAGACTTTGGTTGGTAATGCGAAATGTAAGCTGGAGCGTTAAGGCTTTGTAATCGGTTACATCCTGGTCGATGACTTGACGCATTTTGACATCTGCATGTCCCATACCCACCCGGCTGAATTGGATGGCTTTTTCACCAGCGACTTCTGTTAACGTGGATTCTCCTTTTGGTTCATCAGCTAGTTCCACATTCCAAATGTAAACGGCCCAATTGTTTTCCCAGGAATCGTCAAAGTTACCATGTTGGATGAGGTTTCTTTCAGCGTCTAATGGGCCTTCTGGCGGTTGATGGGTGAGGATTATGCCGCGTTGATTGTTTTCCAGGGGGAGTGTTTCATCTTGAGCCAGGAGGGTGGTACTGCCGTTCAACACGGTTACTTGGGTGGATTCATTGTCAACAAGGATGGCGTACTGACCAGGCTCTGTAAAAGTTGCTTCACCGTGGGGGGTGGTCATGAGTGTGCGAAACGGCCGTTCAGTGGTGGATTCGGGGATATTGAGTTGAATACGTCCGCTGTCTAAATGGGCGATGAGCTGCTGCTCTTCATCACTTAATTCAAAACGGGGTGTATTCGCCTCGTTTAAGTTAACTGTGGAGCGGCTGTAGACTTGCAGGCGAGCCAGGGGGAGTGTTACGTTCTCGTTGGGGTAGATGAGCAGGGTGGCTGCGGAGGTGGCATCTGTGAGGATGCGCGATTCTGCCTGGATCGATTGGCCTGGTTCACCAGCGATGATGACGGTGGATTCGCTGGCGTTATTGTCCACACGCACGGTGCCTTGATTGGCTTGCAAGATGGTGGTTAACGGCCGTTTCGTGTTTTGTATGGCGGCATTCATGAAAAGCGGCACACTTAATGTGGCAAGCAGACAGGCGCTGAAACTGCCCAGCAAGATAATCCAGGCCAATCGTTGTCGTTCTCGTTGAGGATAGTTGTATTTTTGTGTCATTGCCAGCGCACCGAAAATTGATGGAAATGACCAGTGGCAGGTGTCCACGAGACATCGACCTGATCCACCTGGGCAAAGGGCGAACCGATATGCAGAAAAATGATTAACTGCTTGAGCTTGTCTTCTTCCCCTTCAGCGACAACCCGAACTGAGCCATCACTGACATTGGCTACCCAGCCTGTGAGGTTAAGGTGTGACGCTTTTTTCTGTGTGTAATGACGAAAGCTCACCCCTTGAACTTTGCCGTAAATTTGTGCTTCAATTCTATTGGTCATAGGAATTCATGGAACCTTTTTCCAGTTTAGCCAATACCATTATACGAGTTTTCATTGTTTATGAATTGTGTTTATAAAGACCGTTGGCATTGCATTTATCATTGGTATAAATCTCGAAGGATTCGTCCAGCAATACCGGGTCCTTCATAAATCAGACTGGTATACACTTGCACTAAACTGGCGCCAGCATCTAATTTTTCTTGCACATCTTTGGCTGTGGCGATGCCACCCACGCCGATGATGGGCAGTTGACCCTGGGTTTTTTGGGCGATGTGGCGAATGATTTCTGTGCTGCGGGTGGTGAGTGGTTGCCCACTCAGCCCTCCCGTTTCATCTTTCTGTTTGCTTTTTAGCCCGCTGCGGCTCAAGGTCGTATTGGTGGCGATGATCCCGTCGATGTGGTTGTTGTGGACTGCCTCCAAGATTTCATCTAGCTCTGCCCAGGTGAGATCAGGGGCAATTTTGACAAATAACGGCCGTTGGTCGATATGGTGCTTCACGGCCAATTGTTTATTAGCATGCATGCAGCTGTGCAACAAGTGATCGAGATAGTTCCCTCCTTGCAGGTCACGTAGCCCTGGTGTGTTGGGTGAACTGATGTTAATGGCCAGATAATGGGCAAAAGGATACACAGCTTGCATGACTGTGATGTAATCTACGGCAGCATCGGCGAGAGGGGTTTCTTTCTGCTTGCCTAAACTGACGCCTAAAATGAACTCATGTGCCTGGGCATAGGCCGCTCCTAGTCGGGAAACGGCCGTTTCTATACCTCCATTGGGAAATCCCATGCGGTTAATCAGCGCCTCATCCTCTGGCAACCGAAAAATCCGCGGTTTGGGATTGCCACATTGGGGTTTAGGCGTTAAGGTGCCCACTTCGACATGACCAAAGCCGAGCATACCCAGCCCGGCAGCCACGCGCACATCTTTATCAAAACCGGCGGCAAGCCCCAACACATTTGGGAAAGTCAGGCCACAGAAGGATAACGGCCGTTGTGGCAGCTTCCCTGCAATTTGACGCAAAATCACCTGTCCGACAGAAAATCGTTGGGCTTGTTCAAGCACCGTCAACGTGCGTTCATGCGCATGTTCCGGGTCGAATTGTTTGAGCACCGGAAACAGTAAATTCTTATAAAATTGCATAGTCAGTTTAATCTTCGTTGAGCTTTAAGACCGCCATAAATGCTTCTTGAGGCACTTCCACATTCCCGATCATCTTCATGCGCTTCTTACCCTTCTTCTGTTTTTCGAGCAATTTGCGCTTACGCGAAACATCACCACCATAACATTTGGCCAACACATCCTTGCGCATCGCTTTGACCGTGGCTCGACTAATCACCCGTTTGCCCACAGCGGCTTGAATCGGCACCTCAAACATTTGCCGAGGAATTTCTTTCTTCAACTGCGTCACCAATTTTTGCCCACGCTGATATGCATAACCTTCATGGACGATCATAGCCAAAGCATCGACAGGTTGTTTGTTCACCAAGACTTCGAGCTTCACCAATTTTGAGGCGCGATACCCAGAAAATTCGTAATCCATTGAGGCGTAGCCGCGGGTGGCGCTTTTGAGCTTGTCGTAGAAATCGACGATCATTTCTGCCAATGGCAAATCGTAAGTGAGGACAACGCGCCCTGGTGCCGGATATTCTTGGCTGACGAATTCCCCCCGGCGCTTCATGGCTAAATCCATAATCACACCATAATACTCTTCAGGGGTGAAAAGCTGCACACGCATCCACGGTTCACGAATCTCTTCAATGGTTCCCGGATCTGGCAGATCTGCTGGACTTTCAATGACCATTGTTTCCAACGTGTTGGCCATGACAACTTCATAGCGCACAGAAGGTGCTGTGGCTACTAAATCAAGATCATATTCCCGTTCCAGCCGTTCTTGAATAATTTCCATGTGGAACATACCCAAGAAACCACAGCGGAAACCAAAGTTAAGGGCATTAGAAGTTTCAGGTTCAAAGACCAATGAAGCATCGTTAAGCTGCAGGCGTTCAAGCGCTTCTTTGAGAAGGGCATAATCTTCGCCATCGGTGGGGAAGAAACCGGCAAAAACCATCGGCTTGACTGCTTCAAAACCTGGCCACGGCTCGCTGGCTGCATGATCACGCAAGGTGATGGTGTCACCCACCCGACATTCGCGCACAGTTTTTAAGCCTGTGGCAATGTAGCCCACTTCGCCAGCTTTGATTTCTTTGACAGGCTTCATGGCTGGACTGAAAATGCCAATTTCAATGGGTTCGGTTACCACATCATTAGACATCATCTTGATCCATTCCCGATCCCGAATGGTGCCTTCAAAAACGCGGATGTAAGCGATAACCCCTTTATAAGAATCGTAATGGGAGTCAAAAACCAATGCCCTGAGCGGCAGTTTTTCTTCCCCGGTTGGCGGCGGCACTTTTTGGACAATGGCTTCTAGCACTTGTTGGATGTTTTCACCGGTTTTTGCGCTGATGGGGACAACATCTTCAGCGGGAATACCAGTTAAGTTCTCAATTTCTGTGGCGACATCATCTGGTAGAGCGGCCGGCAGATCGATTTTATTAACGACTGGGATCAGTTCGAGATCTGCTTCGACAGCCAGATAGAGGTTTGCCAGGGTTTGGGCTTCAACCCCTTGGGTTGCATCTACAACGAGGATGGCTCCCTCACATCCTTGTAAGGCTCTGCTGACTTCGTAACCAAAATCGACGTGGCCTGGCGTATCAATGAGATTCATCTCATAGGTTTCGCCATCGTGGGCATCATAGGTCATGCGCACAGCGGATGCTTTGATGGTGACCCCTTTTTCACGTTCCAAATCCATGTTGTCTAGCACCTGTTCTTGCATTTCACGATCAGAAAGGGTGCCAGTGGTTTGGAGCATGCGGTCAGCCAGGGTGGATTTCCCGTGGTCAATATGGGCGATTATGCAAAAATTACGTATGTTCTCTTGTTTCATACGGTTAATTATAGCAAAGGTATGCGTATGAAACAGGAAGGAAAATTAACGGCGGTGATGAAAATGAGCCAAACGCTTCGGAACGGAAATTAAATAATACGACGATGTTGTTTCCTTGATGATCGTCTAAAAATTGGCTCCCGTTTTTTAGGGGGCAAAGTCGCTTGAAGCGTATCTATCAATTTTGCCACTTATTTATACCTCTAGACTTTATAGTCATTTTGCAGTTGATTTGCAGTTGTTTTGCAGTTCATTCTTCGTTTTGTATGCTATTCTAATAGCGAAGTTGGACCTTCTATAATGCCCCTGTAGTGGAAGCCTAATTTAGAGGGGGAGTTTGATATACCAGGTGTATCATTAGCCCCCGGCTCCCTCTCAATTTTTTTCACAACCTTGAAGAAAAAGAGCATGCTAAGGAATGGCCGCTAAGTAATTTGAATAAATATGAATGATGCCGTTTTTTTAGGTTAACGAGGCCATTCCACAACTGGTTTAATTGTCAGCCCCCAAAGTGACCGTCTAAAAATCAGTCCCTGTTTTTCAGGGTCAAGGTCACTTGAAGCGCATCTATCAATTCTGTAATTTGTTTATGGGTGTGTATAAAGTGAGTAAGCCAGTGGGTGTTCAACTAATTTCCAGCCTCCCGGACAATAATATAGCTTAGAGTTTGTTTCCATTTTTGTAAGGATGATTTTTCTTGAATGCATTGAAAGTTTGTGTGCCTGATATGACAAGCACCGTCTTAATTATTGAAAATGAGCCGTTTGTTTTGGATGCGATGGCAGAGATTCTTGCTACTATCGGGTTGAAATCTATTGGGGTATATGATGGTCTCAGTGGCGTTGACATATATAAAAAACGCGCCACAGAGATTGATGTGGTTATTTTGGATATGAATTTACCGGGGATGGCGGGACCAGAAGTGTATAAGAATATTCACCTTGTCAATCCCGGGGTGAAGGTAATTGTATCATCAGGATTTGATGAAAGTGATGTGAAAGCGATGTTTGGCGAATATCAGCCTATGACTATCTTAAAAAAGCCTTTCAATGCGCAAATGCTTCTGGATCATGTGAATTGTGCACTTTCTGCTTGATCTTGAATCACCTGGTTTATTTTTCTTTCGACAGCTTCTGTGCCCATTAACGGCCGTTCCCCCACCTGGAGCCAGGCTAAAAATTCAATATTGCCGTCAGCCCCTTTGACGGGCGATTGCATTAAATCGACGAGGGTAAAGCCATTGTGCTGTGCCCAAAAGATTACATCTCGCAGCACTTGCTGACGTACCTTTTTGTCTCTAACGATGCCCCCTTTCCCCACTTGTTTAGGACCTGCTTCAAATTGGGGCTTGATGAGTGCCACAATATCTGCGGCGGGGGTCAGCCAGGTCTGCACAGCGGGGAGGATGAGTCGCAAGGAGATAAATGAGACGTCGAGACAGACGAAGGAAACTTTTTCCTCCAGGGTTTCCAGGTAACGGGCGTTGGTGCGTTCCATGACAATGACGCGATTGTCTTGCCGTAATTTCCAATCGAGTTGGCCATACCCGACATCAATGGCGAATACTTTGGCAGCGCCATTTTGGAGAAGCACGTCAGTGAATCCGCCAGTACAAGCCCCTACATCTGCACAAGAACGGCCGTTCACATCTATGTTAAATGTTTCCAGCGCCCCTGCTAACTTAAAGCCTCCACGACCCACATAGGGCATGGGTTGTTTCAGTGTAATCTCAGCATCAACAGAAACGGCCGTTCCTGCTTTGTCGATCCGTTTTCCGTCAACAAAAACTTCACCCGCTAAAATAAGAGCTTGCCCCTTAGCTCTGGTGGGGGCAAGCTCCTTTTCCACAAGTAGTTTGTCAATGCGGATTTTCTTTTTTGCCATTAAGAAATCCTAGGGTGTGGCCGTTGCCATGACAGTGGGCGTTGGCGTCCCTGTAGCTGTGTTAGCGGGTGTTGGCGTCCATGTGGGGGTGTTAGTGGGCGTTGGTGATGGTGTAGGCGTCGGTGTATTGGTGGGGGTAGGGGTACTTGTGCTGCTTGTGATGGGCGTAATATCAAATTGAATACGTGCGTTACCAGAACGCTGCACATACTCCACGACCACCTCTTGTGTGCCAGACAATGTGCTTGTTTCTACATAGGTGCCAGGGCTGTTAGCTTCCAGAACCACATTACCTCCAACTTTAACCGTCACCGCGTCATCAACCGTCACTTGGAAGCGATACTGCCGTGCAGTGCTGCCAAAGTCGTAATCCTTAAACCAGCGAACAGATACATTGGTAGGAGCCGGAGATACCCATTCTTCATTGATGGCATCATCTTGATCAATCAAGAATGGCGGTTGATCAAAATTCTCATTATCAAAATATTCTGCAATCCAATGATTGCTTAACCTGACCTGCCAACCAAAAGCCACACGAGCATCACCACCACCCTCAAAATATTCAACCTGGATAGGGTTATAACCAGCGCTCATTAATTTATTGCTATATAAAACTCTATTTGAGGCACTTGTCCATTGATCAATGATAGTATCGCCACTCACATTCACGCGGACACCATCATCAGAGAAGGCATAGAACAAATAATTGACATTGCTAAAATTGGCGTTGCTGCGGAAGCGTGCCGAAAATTCATCAGCATTAACCACACCAGGAAGTGGTGAATCTGTGCCCCAATCAAAATACAACGCTAAATCATTAAGCGTGGACATGCTGGCATTGGCGACAGCCACAATGGGGTCTTGTAAATTTCTATTGTTATAAAAATCAACACGCCAGCTGCCGGGAATGGGCGTTGCTGTGTATGCTATGGAGGTGGCCGTGGCTATCGTGTCCGCGATTCCTGTTGCTGTGGCCGCGACCCTGGTTTGTGTGACTGCTTGTGTGGCAGTTGCCGCCACAGATGTTTGTGTGGAGCGCGGAATGGCCGCCGTTACTGTGGGCACAATCACTGCTTCTCCCGAGTTGCTTCCTATGATCAGTTGATTATTCCCGGCACTGATGTTGCCGACAATGGTTCTCGTATTGGACACAGGAGCCTGTGCTGTGTTAACGAAGGTTGGGGTTATATAGGGTGTACGACTTGGTGGTGGTGTCCATGACGGTGTTGCTGAAGGCTCGTTGGGCATGCCTTCTGGGTTGAGTGTGAGGCTGGGTGCTACAGCAATGGCTGCTTGGGTGGGTAAGAGCTCAGCCATAAATTCATTTGCTCTACCGGAACTTTGATAAACTGCAACGATTGATGCCACACTACAAAGAAGCATGAGAACGATGACAATCACTAACCAAATTGGGACATTCCCACTGGACTTCTGTTGTCTTGAGGATGGGGTATTTGCCATAACCAGTCGCTCCTTACCTGGTAAGGATTGACGATGAAATAAAATGCGGAATTGCATCGTCAATTTCAAGGAACGGTAAGGAAACGACTTCGTCGTATTGTTTAATTGCCGTTCCTAAGTCGCTATTCTAAAAGGATACTTTATGTTTATGTGCTTTAGTTTACCATAAAATGGCTCACTCTGGCTACAGGAAAGTTATTTGTGGGGAGCCAGGCGGATAAGCCAATCTTGAAAAGCGTCTTGGAGAGATTGGCGGAGATGAATTTTGGGCGTCCACTCTGTGTCGCGCGTGAGTTTTGCATGGCTGCCAAAGAGGCAGGGAATATCTGAGGGGCGCATTCTGTCTGGATCAGGCGTGACTTCGACGCTGATGTTTGCGGTCTCAATGAGAATGTTTAACAAAGTGTGTATGGATACAGCCTGACCGGAGCAAATGAGGTAGCTGGCGCCGGGTGTGCCCTTTTCGGCCAAGATTTGGTAAGCCTGTATCACATCGCGTACATCGGTGAAATCCCGTTTGGCATCCAAATTGCCTACGGACATGATGGGCGGCTGTTGGCCGAGTTTGATGGCAGCAAGCTGGCTGGCAAAGTCAGGCACGACAAACCCTAATGCCTGCCTGGGTCCCACATGATTGAACGGACGAGCCTCCACCACTGGTAAATCATACCGTTTGGCATAAACGGCCGTTAATTGGCCTGCGGCACATTTACTGACGCCATAGGGGTGTCGCGGACGGGGCCAGGTATCTTCGGTTAGGGGCAAGTCATCTTCGGAAACATAGCCATAAATCTCAGCACTGGACACCACTACCACATTGGGTCTGCCAAAGGCGATCACGGCTTCCAGTAGATTGGCCGTGCCCCCGGTGTTGATGGCTATCGTCAAGGCTGGGTTTTGCCAGGAACGACCAGGGTAGGCCTGTCCTGCCAGGTGGTAGACTACATCAGGTTGTGCTTGTTGAACGGCCGTTTTTAATGAGTCTAGCGCCAATAAATCGCCATCAATGCCATGCAGGTTTGGGTGTTTGGGCAAAGCCTGGTGACTGGTTGCTAGATGCGTGAGGGCGTAAATCTCATGCCCTTGACGGAGTAAGGATTCAACAAGATGAGAGCCGGCAAATCCGGTGGCTCCGGTGATGAAGATTCGCATAGTTAGTCCTGTAAGTCAATAGGAACGGACGTGACCGTTTAAAAATGAGTTCCCGTTTTTCCTGGGTAAAGGTTACTTGAAACGCATCCATCCCGCAGCTTGTTTATGGATGCGCCCTTACCGTTCTTTGAAACTGACGATGCCATTCCGTATTTCATTTTATCGTCAGTGCTGTGATGGCTAGAATTATACCTGATTGATGATCCAAGAACAGGTGAAACCTGCTGTCGCAGCTTTCCACAACTGAGGAGTGCCTGCCACTTTCCCCGCCTGTCAAAATTGAAAAGCGGCGATCCTAGCGCAAAATACGCTTGTCATCAATTCGCTTTGTCATCTTGATGTCATCTAAATGTTCCAGCAGGGCAATGGCATATTTACGACTGGTTTTAAGCAAATCCCTGGTTTGAGCAGCATCAATCTCACCATGTTGCTGCAGGTATTGGATGATGAGCTTGGTGAATTTCTCGTATTCCGAGGTGGCGTAGACCACATCATTGTTGATTTGAATGAGTTTTCTCAAATCGAGCAGGGCGAAATAAACATGGTCGCCTACTGCTTTTTTGCACGTTTTTACACTGGGAGAGGTGATCCCGGCTGTAGACATGTGGCGCAGAAGATGGGAAACGGCCGTTTCTTGAGCTTCTGAGAAATGAATTTGATGGTCAGGTTGGCGCAGCAATGTGCCCTCTTCTACAGTGAGATGGTTCTCGATGGCGGCTGTCACCAACGGATTGAAAATGGCTGGCGAAAGCTGCAAACGACTACGCAGCTCTTCTTTGGGTATGCCTAACCTGAGCGGGTGGTGTTGGTGGTATGTTTGCAGCGTTTTCCCTAATTTGTCGGTGAGATTTTGCCACCCTGCCTGGCTGATCACTTGCTTGCCTACGCATTTGATTTCTTGTTCATTTTCCAGTTGGGTCAGGAGCGAAACGGCCGTTTGCTCATCCAGGTTGGCTTGTTGGATCAGATTTTGTTTGCTTGTGGGCTCAAGGCGGCGCAGCGTTTGCAGCAAGAGATCGGCTGGTGTTCCTTGTGCCAATGTTTCCAGGCGTGAGATGATTTCTGGGCGAAAACGCCGGTGGCGACGACCAGGATGGGGATCGAGAACCAGCCCGCCGCCTAACGTTTCTCCCGGTGAGGGGCGACGCAAGATAAAATGATCGCGGCGTGCCGTGGCCACGGGGGCAGATAAGGCTAATTGCAACCAGCCAGACTTGCCTGGGTTGATTTGTTGGGCGCCGAGGATACGTGTGCGTGCTACCACTTCTGCTGCGCCCACATACAGTTTGACTTCCATGTTGTGTTTGAGGGGGCCAGAGGCATCGGCTAAATGTCGATACGAGGCATCGAGCAGAATGGTGTTCCCTATCACACCAGGAGCGGCCACAATGTGACCACGATGGATGTCGTTTTTATCAACACCGCTGATATTGATAGCAACCCGGCTGCCTGGCAATGTGACATCGAGCTTGGTTTTGTGGGTTTGTAGGCCGCGAATTCTCCCTTTTAGACCGGATGGTTGTAGTTCAACGGGATCGCCAACACGAAAACGGCCGTCGAGCAGCGTGCCTGTGACAACGGTGCCAAACCCCGACAAGCTGAAAACGCGATCAACCGGCAGGCGCGGCTTCCCTAAATCTAACCGTGGTTCGGCAGCAGAAAGATGCGTCCATAACAATTCACGTAACTCTGCCACGCCTTCACCGGTTTTTGCGGAAACAGGCATAATGGGAGCTTCTGCCAGAATAGTGCCCGTGAATGTCTCATGCAAATCCAATGTGACTAATTCTAGCCAATCCGGGTCATCAATGAGGTCTGTTTTGGTGAGGGCCACAATGCCTCCCCTGACGTCTAATAGATCAAGAATGGCTAAATGCTCTCGGGTTTGGGGCATGACCCCCTCATCAGCCGCCACAACAAACAAGGCTAAGTCTATGCCGCCCACACCAGCCAGCATATTTTCGATGAAGTCTTGGTGACCGGGCACGTCAACAATCCCCACTTCCTCGCCATCGCCTAGCTGCAACCAGGCAAAGCCAAGGTCAATTGTCATTTCTCTTTCTTTTTCTTCACTTAAGCGATCGGGGTCAATGCCAGTGAGGGCTTCAACTAATGTGGATTTGCCATGATCCACATGACCTGCGGTGCCGATAACGTACATAAAAGGCAGAAAATAAAAGGCAGAAGGCAAAATTGGTTTTCTGATTTCTGCCTTCTGCTTTCAACTATGATTTACTCTTCTCGGATGGGAACTAAAGCTGGTTGGCGTCGGCGGTTGGGATTTTGACTGATAGCCTTTTCTACTTCTTCCAGCCACATTCGGGGAAGCTGCTTGAGGGCGTCAGCCTGGGCTGTTTGCACGCGCCATAAGGTGTCTTTATCATCGCTTATCTTCTTCAAGTTTTCTTCGAGAAGAATGATTTGCTCGCCAATTTGCCGGAGTTGGCGATTCAGTGACGACCAACGTTGTTCTAGCTCTAAATCGTAGGCTTTCCAACGTTTGTCGTTTTCTAAGATGAAGTTATCCCAGGAAGCTTGGTTGCGGTGGGATTCCACACGTAGTAGCTCTGCAGCATCTTTTTGTTGCTGTTCAATTTGTAACTGCCAGGGGGATAATGTTTCTACAGCCATTTTTGCTTCTTTGTACTGGTCTGAGAAACTAACCCATTCACGAGAGAATTGTTTGAGGGTTTCTGCTTGTTCGTCTAGATGCTGCCGCCAACCTTCTAGTTTTTGATTCCGCTCGTATTCTCCAATTTGAATTTGTTCCATCCAGTTTTTGGTTGATTCTCGAATTTCTTGTTGGGCATCAACGGCCGTTCTCACGTTAATATCGAGCTTGCTGAGATTGTTAGCCAGAATGTCGAGCCGGTCATCAATGGGGGACCAGCGTTTGTTTACCTCGACCATTTGCGCTTGAATTTCATTGAGATTGCGGGCATTTTGCTTTTCTTTTTCTTCGACAAATGAGAGCGAATTTTCCCAGGAATCGACCTGGTTGCCGAGGAAGGCAATTTTGTTCTGCTGCTGACCAATAAGGTTGGCCAACCGGTTTTCTTCTGTTTGACGCAGGTCCATCTCATGTTGTAAACGACCGATGGCCGGTAATTCTTTGCGCACATCGGCGATTTCACGCACGTTTGATTCATGTTCCACACGCCGCATCGCTTCCAGTTCGGATTCGGATTGAATCCGTCGTTGATCATATTGCTCAATAAGCTGCACCATTTCATCTTTAAATTGAGTGAGCTGCACATCAATTTGGGGAATGCGCGAAAGCTGTGCGTTGAGCTTTGAAATTTGCTCTTCTAACACTTGGATGCGTTGGTCGCGGCTGGTGATGTCACGCTCTCGAATGATGAGTTTTTGTTCTAATTCTGCAACTTTGCGCCCGCTTTTGCGCCGTTCTTCATCGAACCAATCGAGCTGCTTGCGTAAATCCTCGATGTCTTGAGATTGTGATGATTTTTGTTGTCTAGCCATTGTTTTCGTACCTCACATTGCTGTGGTTCATTATGTGCATTATAGCTTGCGCTTGGCATGTCGGCGAATAGCAGGGGAGGGCGTTAATCAAACGTGTTGCTCGTGGTGGGGTGTTCCACTACAATTTGCGCCATGCATATTGGAATTGATTGTCGGCTGCCGTTCTTCCAGATGGGTGGTATTAGCCAATACACGATTTACCTGATAAAGGCTTTAGCAGCCATAGACACGCAAAACCAATATACGATATTTCATAGTCGAAAAGACGGCCGTTCTTATTTGCCCAAGGGTTCTGCATTTCGCCGACGTAACTTGTGGACTCC
>PDQY01000170.1 GCA_002746795.1 Chloroflexota bacterium
GCATGGGTACCTCTTTTGGTTTTTGGGTTAATTACACATTCCATATTACCAAAATGAGGTACATTTGCTTATATTTCTTCAACTACTGAAAAACCGTGCTGATCTTGATTTGACAATTGCCTCCTCATTCGATAGAATACTTTTTCGGCCTTTTTAACATTTTTTTAATGAGGAACCACTTGACATATACCGATTTGACATTAGAATACGTCGGTTATGTTATAAAAATACCTGACAATTTCTGGAGCGTTGGCTAAGGAAAAGCCATACGCTCTTTTGTGTGTTTGCTGAAAAATACAAATATCCCCTATCTTAGTCGATTACAAGCAACAATTTTTTGGAATGGGTTGAGGCTTGAATATTTTTGGGAGGTCACCTGGTGGAGACAACAGAATTCCGCTCGCTTAAAATAAGTTTAGCATCCCCCGAACAAATCCGGTCCTGGTCATATGGCGAAGTCACGAAACCGGAAACCATCAATTACCGTCGGCTTCGTCCTGAAAAAGATGGCTTATTTTGCGAAGCCATCTTCGGCCCGACACGTGATTGGCAGTGCTACTGTGGCAAATATAAAAATATTCGTTACAAAGGTATTGTTTGCGACAAATGTGGAGTGGAGATTACCCGATCTTCGGTTCGTAGAGAACGGTTAGGCCACATTGAGTTGGCCGCCCCGGTAGCCCATGTGTGGTATACACGTCGTGTACCAAGTTACATGGGTCTGCTGCTTAATGTTTCTCGTCGCAACTTAGACCGCGTCCTCTATTTTGCGCAATACGTCATAACCAGCGTCGATGATGATGCCCGTGAGCGTGCCTTAAAACGATTAGATGAAGAATTAGCCGAAGCTGAACTCCGTCTTGAGCAAGAAATGCAAGGTGAGTTAGCTGACGCCACATCTGATGCATCCGTGCAATTGCAAGAATTAGAAAACAAACTTGCTGAATTAAATGCTTCATTTGATGATCGTCTGGCAGAAATCACAGACGAGGTTGTCCGTGATGCGAAAACCACCGAACAACGTTTGGAAAACTTGCTAGATGCCAAAGCTTCTGAAGACATTGTCCTGGGTGATGAAGTGATCGCCAAAGAAGGCGAACTCATTGGTCGGGAACACATCGTTTTGGTGCAAGAAGTGACTACGGAACGCCTGACAAAAGTGCAGCAAGAATATGAAGAAGAGCATCAAGCTCTCGTGGCTGACTCGCAGAAAGAAATTTCTGAACTGCGCCTTGAAGCCGATGCTGTTGGGCAAGAGCAACGAGACTTGGTTGGCGCCAAAATGGCACGGCTGCGCCAACAATACCAGACAAATCGTGAACTGCTCGAAAGTTTGTCTGTGATGCAGTTCCTCAATGAAACGGAATATCGTGAGTTGAAGAGCAAGTTTGGTAATGTGTTCAAGGCTGATATGGGTGCTGAAGCCTTGCATGATATTTTACGCAAAATGGATCTGGATCAATTGTCCAAAGATTTATGGCGAGAAGTCCGCACCACACGCTCAAAGCAAGCTGCCAAACGAGCTACCCGTCGTTTGCAAGTTGTAGAAGCATTGCGTCAAAGTGGTAATCGTCCTGAATGGATGATTATGACCGTTCTGCCTGTCATTCCTCCAGATTTGCGTCCGATGGTGCAGTTAGATGGTGGTCGTTTTGCCACCTCTGACCTGAATGATCTATATCGTCGTGTCATCAACCGAAATAACCGTCTCAAGCGCCTGTTAGAGCTAGGCGCACCTGATGTGATCGTCCGTAATGAAAAACGTATGTTGCAGGAATCAGTTGACAGCCTTATTGACAACAGCCAACGTGGTAAAGCGTTGAGCCGTCGTGGTCGTCGTGAACTGAAATCACTCTCTGACATGCTCAAAGGTAAGAAAGGGCGTTTCCGCCGTAACCTGTTGGGTAAACGTGTTGACTATTCGGGGCGTTCAGTCATCGTTGTGGGGCCCAAGCTGAAATTGGGTCAATGTGGTTTACCCAAAGTCATGGCGCTGGAACTCTTCCGTCCATTTGTGATCAGCAAATTGGTTCAGTACGGGTATGCCAGCAATGTGAAAGGGGCCAAACGCTTTATTGAACGCCAACAGCCAGAAGTGTGGCAAGTTTTAGAAGAAGTGATTGTGGGTCGCCCGATTATGTTGAACCGTGCCCCCACATTGCATCGTTTGGGGATTCAAGCCTTTATGCCTTCCCTGGTAGAGGGCAAGGCGATTAAACTGCATCCTTTGGTATGTGCAGCTTTCAATGCTGACTTTGACGGCGATCAGATGGCTGTGCATGTGCCCTTGTCTGATAAAGCGGTGGCTGAAGCCAAAGAGTTGATGATGGCCACACGCAATTTGCTTAAACCCGCTAATGGTGAGCCGATTGTGGGGCCGTCTAAGGATATGGTCTTGGGAGTTTACTACCTGACCTTGATGCAAAGTGGCCGTCGTGGTGAGGGTCGCGTTTTTGGCACACCAGAAGAAGTGGAAACAGCTTACGAATTAGGTTTGGTAGATATTCATGCCAAGATCAAGTTGGATGTGGAAACTTACTTCAAAGAAAACCATGCGCGTTATGCTGATGGCAAGCCACGCCGCCGCTTGATTGAAACATCACCTGGTCGTGTCTTGTTTAATATGGCGTTGCCGCCTGAATATCAGTTTGTGAACCGTGTTTTGGATAAAGGTAGCATCAATACGTTAATTAACCGTGTTTATCGCATTGTGGGTGATGAAGCGACCATTAAGATGGTTGATGCAATTAAAGATATTGGTTTCAAATACGCCACGATTTCTGGTACGACGATTGCTGTTGCTGACCTCACTGTGCCTGATGAGCGACAAGATATTTTAGATGGTGCGCGTCAAAAAGTTGATGAGATTGACCGCCAATATCGCCGTGGTTTGTTGACGGAAGATGAACAATATCAACGTACTGTAGAGCAGTGGAATGAGGCGAAAGACCAGGTGGAGAAAGCGGTGCGTACCGCGATGGATCCGGGAAGCCCGATTGCAATTATGGCTTTGTCTGGTGCGGGTAAAGGTGGTTTTGGTCCCATTACCCAGTTAGCTGGTATGCGTGGTTTGATGGCTGACCCCAGCGGCCGCATTATTGTGGTGCCGATTCAGTCGAATTTCCGCATGGGCTTGAATACGTTGGAATATTTTATTTCCACACATGGTTCCCGTAAAGGTTTGGCTGATACGGCGTTGCGCACGGCTGATGCTGGTTATTTGACTCGTCGTTTAGTCGATATTGCGCAAGATATTATCATTATAGATGATGATTGTGGTACCCGGAAAGGTATCTATGTTCGCCGTATCGATAACTTTGGTAAGCAAACACTTGGGGAGCGCCTTTATGGTCGGGTGGCGGCTGAATCGATAACTGATCCTGAAACGGGCGAAATTTTGATACATGAAGGGGAAATGTACACGGATGAGATTGCTAAGGCTGTAGATGAGACTGGTGTTGATGAAGTGTATGTTTACTCTGCGATGACTTGTGAGCTGCGACGTGGTGCTTGTAAGAAGTGTTACGGTTTGGATCTGGCTCGCGGCAAACTGGTGGAAACGGGAACGGCCGTTGGTATTGTGGCTGCTCAATCTATTGGTGAACCTGGCACCCAGCTAACCTTGCGTACCTTCCATACCGGTGGTACGGCATCTGCGGGTGGTGACATCACGCAGGGCCTCCCTCGTGTTGAAGAGCTGTTTGAAGCACGGCAGCGCCCGAAAGGTGAAGCTGTCATGACAGAAATTGGCGGTATCGCTGAAATTCGTATCGTGGACGGTGTACGCCACGTTTTCATCACCGAGAGCAAATTAGTTGACGATGTTTATGAAATTCCTGAAGGTTGGGACGTTAAGGTTGGCGATGAAGATGAGGTTGAAACCGGTGGCCTCCTTGCTGAAAACGAGGATGAGGTTTTGCCAGCACGCCACGGTGGACGTGTTTCCCGCCAGGAAAACACTCTGACGATCACCTGGGAAAGCCGCGATGAACGTGATTATGACATTCCAGCAGGTATGCGCCTGCTCATTTCAGATGGTCAGAAAGTACAGGCTGGGGATCAACTCACTGAAGGCTCTAAGAACCCGCATCGCATTCTAGAGGTATTAGGCCGCGATGCTGTGACACAATATCTCTTGCGTGAAATGCAGAAAGTGTATCGTCCGCAAGGGCAGAACATTCATGATAAGCATTTTGAAGTGATCATTCGCAAGATGTTGAGCAAGGTAATGCTGACAGCTTCTGGTGATACTGATATGCTGCCGGGTGAGTTGGTTGAATTTGCTGAATTCCAGGCGGCCAATGAGGAAATCATTGAGGAAGGGGGTATTCCCGCTCAGGCTGAACCGGTGCTGCTTGGTATTACCAAAGCCTCCTTGAACACAGACAGTTTCTTGTCTGCTAGTTCCTTCCAACATACCATTAAGGTGCTGGCTGGCGCTGCCATTGGTGGGCGTGAAGATAAGCTTCACGGCTTGAAGGAGAATGTCATCATTGGTAAGTTGATTCCAGCTGGTACTGGTTTCCATCTCCATCAGCAACAAGCTCAAGCTGAACTTGAAGCTGCTCAACAACAAGAGGGGCCGGAAGTGGATGCAGGTATCGACTTGAGCAAAACTTTGATTGGTGATGATACCGATGAGGAAGTGTTAGCGGCGATGATGGCTGCGGCTGCGGCTGAAGCGGCTCAGGCCAAACGTCTGTCTGAGACTTTCCCGGAATCAGTGCCTGAGTCTGAGCTTGAGGTCGATGGCGATTAGTTTTACACTAAATTGAGAGTGATTAGAAACAGGGTATCTATAATCAGATACCCTGTTTTTGGTTATTTTGTGTTTGTCATTGTGTGTTTGCCATGCACGGGGGCGAGTTAGAAGTCTCGTTTGAGGAGCATGTCGGCAAGCTGGTGGAGGGCTTGCCCGGCTTTTCCTTGGGGATTGGCACCTTTAATGCTTTGCAAGGCGCTGTGGGAGTAGGCAGCTGCTTTTTCTTGGGCGTAGGTGTCGGCACCCACTTCGTTCAGGAGGGCGACGACTTGGGTGACGAAGGCGCTATTGGGTTTGGCTGTGGCGTAGAGATTTTGTAAGGCTGTGCTTTGTTCAAGACCGTAGAGAACGGGGAGGGTTTTTTTCTTGGTGGTGATGTCGGTAGAGGCGGATTTTCCGATTTTTGCTTCGTTTCCCCAGATGCCGAGGATGTCGTCGATGACCTGGAATGCCAACCCCAGATTGAGGCCGAATTGGGCGTAATGTGTCACAGTGTCGGCGTGGGCGCCGGCGATGAGGGCGCCTAATTCCATGCTGTAGGAGACGAGAACGGCCGTTTTCCCTGTGATCATCTCGATATATTCAGTTGTTGTTACCCTATCGCGTGTCTCAAAATCCATGTCAGCATTTTGACCCTGGGTCAGCCGCACACAAGTTTCGTCGAAGCGGCGCAGTGCTTTGACGACGATGTCGGCCGGTACACCACGCTCAATGAGCCGAGCCATGGCCAGGTGAGAAATGGCAAACATGGCGTCGCCGGCGTTGATCGCTTGAGGCACACCCCAAAGTTTCCACACCGTATCTCGTCCGCGACGGGTGGGGCTGTCGTCTTCGATGTCGTCATGCACCAGGGAGAAGTTATGCAGGATTTCGACGGAAGCGGCCGCGGGAACTGCTTGTTGCCAATCTCCTCCAGCAGCGGCGCAGGCCAACAGGCACATGAGCGGGCGAATTTGTTTGCCAGCATAGATTGATATGGGCTGCATGTCGGCATTGACCCAGCCCATATGGTAGTGCATCATGCCGTAGAAGGGAGTGGGTTTGCTGTTGTTGACCTGGAAGACCGCTTTCATTTCTTTGTTTAAGGCGGGCAGCATTTCTTGTGTAAGGGTTTTGAGTTCGTTTGACATGGATTCCTTTTGATTTTTTCCTGCCAAGAATGCAGGGGTGCTATGTTTTTGGATCTGTTTTTTATATCTTGGCGATGAGATTTGTTTTGCTCAATGCTTTTATATCCCCCGCACCAGAACAAAACATGCTGATGCGAAGTTCATCAGTGAGTATTTCAGCCAGTTCTACTACGCCCTCTACGCCATTTTTGTTGGCGGCTTTGAGGAACTGCCCGGCGAAACCAACGAGATCAGCACCGAGGGCGATGCACTTGGCAACGTCGATGCCGTTGCCAATGCCGCCACTGGCGATGATGGGGAGATGGGGCGCGGCTTCACGACAATATTGCACAGAAACGGCCGTTGGAATGCCCCACTCTATAAAAGCACCAGCCACCCGGGCGTGCCGTGCTGTGGGGGCGCGGTACATTTC
Organism: Chloroflexota bacterium; assembly: GCA_002746795.1. Classification (GTDB taxonomy): domain Bacteria; phylum Chloroflexota; class Anaerolineae; order Promineifilales; family Promineifilaceae. The sequence continues at coordinate 6,305 of PDQY01000170.1, forward strand.
AACCTGGCTCCAAGAGGTGCCACCAGCGCCAGCCACATCAATGGCCGCTACGCCTGCATCCACCAGCTTTTTGGCGGCAGCTTTGGAGAATCCCCAGCCCACTTCTTTGGCGATAACTGGCACTGGCAATGTGGCGCAAATGTTTTCTACTTGCGCTAACAAATTTGAAAAATTGCCATCTCCTTCAGGCTGAACGGCTTCTTGCAGCACGTTGAAGTGCAGGATGAGGGCGTCTGCGTCAATCATATCGACAGCCTGTTGACATTCTGCTACCCCGTAGCCGTAATTTAGTTGGACTGCGCCTAAGTTGGCAAAGAGCAAGATGTCGGGAGCGACATCACGCACGCGGTATGTGTCTGCCAGGGTGTTGTCTTCGATGGCGGCGCGTTGGGAGCCGAGCCCCATCGCTATGCCAGTTTCTTGAGCTGCTGTGGCAAGGGTGCGATTGATGGCTGCCGCTTCTGCTGTGCCTCCTGTCATGGATGAAATGAGTAACGGCCGTTTCAATGTTTTGCCCAAAATAGTGGTGGTGGTATCCACATCAGCTAGATTCAATTCTGGCAGGGCTTCATGCATGAAAAAATAGTTTTCCAGACCGGTTGTTAGCTGATCGAATGAGACATCTTCCTCTAAATTGATGCGAATATGATCCGCTTTACGTTTTTCGTGAGTAAAGTTGTTAGGCTCGTTGTTAGCATCAGCATTTTTACTATGGGGTAGCATAGCGTCTGTGGTCGATTGCATATACGACTCCGGAAATTGAAATAGTTGGCGCAGTGACCGTTTAAAAATGAGTCCCTATTTTTCAGGGGAAAAGGTCACTTGAAGCGCACCCATCAATTCTGCAACTTATTTATGGATGCGCACGAAGTATACCCTGTGGCGGGTTGCAGGGCGAGTTTGATTGTAGCAGAGAGGAATCACGCGAAAATTAACATAACGAGGCGATACCAGCGAACACTTTGTGCCCAGTATCTTGTTGTTGACGTCATTCTACCTGCTTGCTGTTTACATAAGATAAATAATTGCCCTAGATTTATTATACGGTTTCTATGCGCCACTCGCCACTCGACCATAGCTACGTTAAAATACATACTTGGTGCATGATAAAAGGATCATGGCCTAATAAACTTTGGAGGAACTATGCGAGTTTTAATTACAGGTGCGGCCGGGTTTTTGGGATCGCACTTATGCGACAAATTTATTGGAGAAGGTCACACTGTGGTGGGCATGGATAATTTGATTACTGGTAACATGGATAATATTGGACATCTGTTTGGGCATGAACGTTTTTCTTTTATCAAACATGATGTCAGCAATCACATTTATGTTCCTGGTGACATAAATGCGGTGCTGCATTTTGCCTCGCCAGCTAGCCCCAATGATTATTTGGAATATCCTATTCCCACATTGAAGGTGGGCTCTTTAGGCACTCACAATACGCTGGGTTTGGCCAAGGTGAAAGGTGCCCGTTATTTGCTGGCTTCTACATCTGAGGTGTATGGTGATCCACTTGTCAATCCTCAACCGGAAACTTATTGGGGCAATGTCAACCCGATTGGCCCTCGCGGTGTTTATGATGAGGCGAAACGATTCGCTGAGGCTATGACTTTGGCTTACCAGCGGTATCATGGGCTGGAAACTCGCATTGTGCGTATTTTTAATACGTATGGTCCCCGGATGCGCTTGCATGATGGGCGGGTGGTGCCTAATTTTATTTACCAGGCCTTAACCCATCAGCCGATTACTGTGTATGGCGATGGCAGCCAAACGCGCTCGTTCCAGTTCTACTCTGATTTGATTGATGGTTTGTATAAGCTGCTGTTCTCGGCTGAATCACTGCCGGTGAATATCGGTAATCCTGTGGAAATGACTATTTTGGACTTTGCGAAAAAGGTGGTTGAGGTGTCTGGCAGTCAGTCGGATATTATCCATACCAGCCCTAAAGATGACCGCTTTACGGATGATCCTAAGGTGCGTCGGCCTGATATTACCAAGGCGAAACGGGTTTTGGGCTGGGAGCCAAAGGTTGAGCTGCAGGAAGGTTTAGAGAAGACGGTAGAATTTTTCAGGGATAAGGTTTAATTTTTGCAGCAGTGGCCTTCGGCTTCCGCAGTTTTTTGGCTTTGAAGGTGTGCTGATTTTTAGGGAAGAAGGTTTGACAGCGTTCCAACTTAAGCAAAAATTGAATAGATGGCATTTTTCGTCTGGCTGGCAGCCGATGGGGTTTGTGTTTGCGGCGCTATTGTTGGGGCTGCTGTTGGCGCGGCTGCCTTGGTTGTGGGGGGCGGCTTTGGTGGGAGGAACGGCCGTTTTTCTCATCACGATTATCTATCCCCTTGTCGGTGTGGGTCTGGCTCTCTTGTTAGGTCCCTTGGGTGCCCTGGAAAAGGTGTATTTTGGCGGTTCTCCGTTGGATAGTGGGCAGATGCTGCTGCTGTTTGCGGTGGGCGCCTGGTTGGCGCGTAGTATGAGCCGCCGCCAAATTATGATTCGGCATTCCTGGTTGAGTGTTCCTCTGGCTGTGTTTATTTTTGTGGGGGCGATGACGCTGTTAGACGCAACGGCCGTTACCCTTGGTTTGATCGAGCTTGTCAAATGGATCGAAATTTTGGTTGTGATGCTCATGGTTTTGGATTGGGCATCTGAGTGGTTTGACAACTGCCAGCAGGGATTTTTCACCAGCCCGCAGGTTGTGGTTTTAGCCATGTTGTTGTTGGCGGGTGTCAGTCAGGCATTGGTGGGTATTTGGCAGTTTGGCCTGCGTGGGGATGGTCCGGAGCATTTCTTGGTGCTGGGGCGTTTCTATCGGGCGTATGGCACTTTTGAGCAGCCTAATCCATTTGGCGGCTACATGAATTTGTCGGTGCTGTTGGGGATGGGCGTGCTGTTGGGCGTGGTTGCCGTGTGGTGGCAACGATTTTTGCTTTACGGCAAAGGGCGCCAGGCAAACTCTGTACAGTTGGCGAGACCTGCGGTCAATCATTTGATTTTACTTTTTGTGGGGGTGGCTGTGGCCACGGCGTTGACGGGCATGGCGCTGGTGTTTTCGTGGAGTCGGGGAGCCTGGTTGGGCTTTGCTGCGGGAACGGCCGTTATCATTCTGTTTTGGCCGCGTCGATTGTGGCAGGGCGTGATGCTTTTACTGGTGGCGAGCCTGCTTTTGTTTGGTGGGCTGCAAGCCGGCTTAGTGCCGGCAAGTGTTGCTGACCGCCTGGTGAGCTTCCAGGATAATTTCCAGTTTGGAGATATGCGCGGAGCGCCGATCAACGACGAAAACTATGCTGTGGTGGAGCGGCTGGCTCATTGGCAGGCTGCGCTTGACATGGCCCGCGATGATTTATGGTTGGGAGTTGGGTTTGGCAACTATGGTGCTGCTTATCCCGATTATATGCTCATCAACTGGCCAGATGCGCTTGGGCATGCCCATAATTACTACATCAACCTCTTGGCTGAAACGGGTGTGATTGGCCTTGGGGCTTATGTGCTATTGTGGACGGCCGTTGTTTGGCAGACAATCGCTTTGCTAGGACGACTAGGTGGGTGGGAACGCGGCCTGGCGCTGGGTGCATTAGGTGTTTGGGTTGCCATAGCTGTACATCATTTAGTAGACAAGTTATATGTGAACAACATTTACGTTCATTTAGGCGTCCTGTTTGGCTTGTTACAAATTCTGGTTTTGGTTGCCAGGCAGTTTACAAAAGATTTACCCGCAATGAACGCGATAATCTCAGCTCAAGATTTGCGGAGAGAAGGTTTAGATAGTTTATGATTCAGTTTTTTGTACGTTATGCTGAACGATTGGGGGTGAACCCCAAAGAGGCAGAACGCTTTATTAAATTTTTGGTTGTTGGCACCATTGGTTTTGTTGTCGATTTTGGCACGTTAACCTTGTTGAAGGAGCTGACGCCATTGCCCACCGCTGTAGCCAATACGATCTCTTTTTCGATGGCGGTGGTGAGTAACTTCACCTTAAATCGGTATTGGACTTATCCTGATTCACGTTCTAAGCCCATTGTGGCTCAATTAGGTCAGTTTACACTGGTTAACGTGATTGGTTTATTGATCAACACTGGTATCCTCATCTTGCTTGAAGTGTTTTTTGATTCGATTTTGGAGAATTTCCCCCGTATTCCGATTCGAGGTTATATTCCTGCCAAGATGATTGCTACGATTGTCGTTCTCTTTTGGAACTTCTTCGTGAATCGTTACTGGACGTACAGTGATGTCGATAATGTGCCGGAAACGGAAGTGGCCGATGTGGCGGATTCTGTTCATTGATGAAAATTGGTATTGATGTAACTTCGGCTGTCATGCAGGGGGCGGGGATTGGCCGGTATACACGGGAACTTGTTCAGGCAACGTTAGCAGCAGACAAAGCCAATGAGTATGTGCTGTTTTCTGCACCGCCGCCTGATGACCACGCTTTGGCGCAAATTTTTCCCCTGAGCAGACGAATTACCCATAAGATTGCCCCTGTCAGTGAAGCATGGCTGTATCGTATCTGGTATCGCGCCAGACTGCCGGTTGCTGTGCAATGGTTTGCTGGCCAGGTTGACCTGTTTCATTCGCCGGATTTTGTCTTGCCGCCAGTCCGTGGGGGTATTCCCACACTTTTGACGGTTCACGATTTGTCCTTTGTTCATTTTCCAGAGGTATACCCTGCAATTTTGGTGAATTATCTCAATAAGGTTGTGCCCTGGTCTGTGCAGCGAGCGACCCATATCCTGGCAGATTCGGCTGCCACCAAGCATGATCTGATGGCATTGTGGCAGGTGCCGGATGAGAAGGTGACGGTGCTGTACAGCGGGGTGAATGCAGCGTTTGCCCGGGTTGAGGATGAAGGAAAAATAACGGCCGTTCGCCAGAAGTACCATCTCGGTGAGGAACCGTACCTCTTGAGCGTAGGCACTGTGCAGCCGCGTAAAAATTACCAGATGCTCATTCAAGCCTTTGCCCCGTTAGCCGACCATATTCCTCACAACCTTTACATAGCGGGGGGGAAAGGCTGGCTTTACGACGAGATGATGGCTGAAATTGAGAAGCAGCGCCTGACAGAGCGGGTTCGTTTCATCGGCTTTGTGGACGATGAAGATTTGCCCACCTTGTACAGTGGGGCGGATCTCTACCTGTTCCCTAGCATCTACGAAGGCTTTGGCTTGCCCATGTTGGAGGCGATGGCGTGTGGTGTGCCTGTTATTGCTGCGGATGTGTCTTCATTGCCGGAAGTGGGAGTGGAAACGGCCGTTTTACTGCCCCCAGACGCTCAAACACAATGGACCCAGACTATTGCCGCTGTCTTGTCCTCTCCCCACCAGCAAGAGCAGATGATAGCAGCCGGTTACCGTCGGGCACAAAAATTCTCCTGGCAAAAAGCTGCAAACCAGCTGTTTGGAATTTATAACACCCTGCTTTCCTAAAACAGTTCTTTGAGGAATGATGTGGTGTTGGTAGGGGCGGAATGGTCTTCTGTTTGGTTATGGTGGCGCGTTTGCATAGATTGGGCGAGATATCGTCAGCCTTACGTGATATGGTTGCCGTTGTCAATTAAACGGCCGTCTTGCATTTTCAGCACTCTTGAAGCATAAGCCATCACCCGGGGATCGTGGGTGGCAAAGACAAAAGCGGTGCCGGTCTCTTCATTCAATTTTTTCATAATGTCCATCGCCTGCTGGCCGTTTTCCGTATCCAGGTTGGCGGTTGGTTCGTCTGCGAGAACAACGATGGGACTTGGCGCTAACGCCCGGGCAATGGCCACACGCTGCTGTTCCCCACCACTCAACTGATCGGGGCGGTGCGTCATGCGATCAGCTAAACCCACAGAATGCAGCAGGTACTCGATCCGCTCTTTCCGTTCTTTGGCGCCGATATTGTTCAACAGCAGTGGCAGTTCCACATTTTCATAAGCGGACAGCACGGGGACCAACGCAAAGAACTGGAAGATAAAGCCAATCATCTCGCGGCGGATTTCGGCACGTTTATTGGCTTTGTACTGAGACACATCTTGCCCGTTGACGCGAATGATGCCGCTGTTGGGCTTGTCCAGGCAGCCCATGAGTTGCAACATCGTCGTCTTGCCCGAGCCTGACGGTCCAACCAGGGCAGCAAATTCCCCTTCGTTAATATCCAGGGAGACCCCATTTAAGGCGTGGGTTTCCACTTCACCGATCTGATAAATTTTTGTTACATTTTTAGCTTCAATAATTGCCATGATTTTCTCCGTAAGAGCTAGCGGATTTTGAAGAGATTCTCCTCTCCTTCTAGCGTTCTCCTCTTGCTATAGTGTGTGTAATGCCTCTACTGGTTCCAGACGAACTGCATACCAGGCGGGATAAAGGGAAACGATAACGATAACGACCATCATCCAGAATGCCATCACGAAAAGATTGGCCACCACGAGTTCGGTGTATAAGGAGGAACCAATGGCCATGTCGCCAATGGCATCACCCATGTCGCCAAAGAAAATGCCATTGATGGAGAAGTAGTAGACCAGGATGGCTCCTAATACAATGCCAATGACACAACCTATCAGCCCCAAAATGACAGCTTCCAGCAAGAACATGGTCATGATTTGGCGCCCTTTCATGCCCAAGGCGGCCAGAATGCCTATCTCCCGGGTGCGTTCAAAGACAGACATGAGCAAGGTGTTGGCGATGATGACTGCTACCACCAGGAAGATGATGGCATAAAGGATGCCGTAAAAAAACATTGCCGAGTCCACTGTTGTCATGATAAATTCATTCAACTCTTGCCAGCTTAACACTGTCATGCCGGGTGATTGCATGGCGGCTACTACTGTCTCTGTATCTTCATCATCGTGGAGTAAGATACGCACTGTGCTGGCGCGGTTGCCAGAACCGGTGATCGCTTGGGCTTGCGACAGAGTCAAGAAGACGTTGGCGTTGTCGATGCCAGGGAAACCGGTATCCACCAAACCCACAATGGTGAATGAGCCTTCTTCTGGCAGTCCATCAGGATTGCCAACTGCCAAATTGATGCGGTCGCCAACGTCAAGATTTAGTTCGTCAGCCAGCCGTTTGCCAATGAGGATTTCGCCACGGCCGTTTTTCGATAAAAACTCGCCTGTCAAGCCTGCCCGAATTGGGTCAAAGAGGGTGGAGGTGGGGTCGATGCCGCTGACGCGCACATTGCTTGATTCGCTGGCTGTGCCTAACACGCCTCCTGCCCATAAAATTGGCGAGACTGCGGCTACTTCGGGCATGGCTTCTGCTTTCGCTGCAATTTCATCGGCGTTGTTAATCAAGTCTTGCCAGAGCAGACTGCTTTTGACAACTTCATAGGATTCGGCGCGTACTTGAACATGTCCGCTGTCTAGTTTGATGGTGTCGGTCAGCATGTTGTTGAGCATGCCAGTGATTAAGCCATTCATAAAGATGACGAGAATAAGTCCCAGGGCAATGGCGATGAAGGTGATGATGGTACGTCGTTTATTGCGCACCAAATCACGATATGCCATGACCCAGAATTGTTTTAATGCCATAATGTTTACTCCCAAAGTTAGTTCGTTGTGGGCACTTCAGTGCGCCGTTTTACGCGCTAAAGCATAGATACAAAGTTCGTTGTGCGCACTTTAGTGCGCCGTTTTACGTGCTAAAGCGCATACTACAAACAGTTAGATGTGGTGCAGTGCTTCGGCGGGTTCCCGGCGGGAAGCTTGCCAGGCTGGGTAGAATGAGGCCGCTGCGGCAATGATCGTGAC
>PDQY01000171.1 GCA_002746795.1 Chloroflexota bacterium
CGCACGACGAACTTTACGCGTAAAAACAGCGCGAGGGTATCTGGTTTCTTTTGTTAACCTCAAAGGATAATGAGTGCCAACAGCACTTGATACCTGACAACAACTGTTGCCAAACACACCAACATTTAGGAGAAAGATACGATGACACGAACAATCGTCGCCCTTGATGGCGACCAAACTGGGCAGGAACTGCTAGAGGAAGCATTACGGGTATTAGACCCCAATGTCATCCGTTTTGATGTAGATTTTTTGCACTTTGATTTAAGTCTGGCAAACCGACAAGCAACTAAAAACCAAGTTGTTCATGACGCAGGTAAAGCGATTCGCAAGCATAAAATCGGGTTGAAAGCAGCAACTATCACGCCAGAGACTCAAGGAGATGTGGGCAGTCCAAACCGTATTTTGCGTGAAGAAATTGATGCTGAAGTGATTTTGCGCACCGGTCGTCGTATTCCGGGTGTACGCCCAGTAAGCGGCGTCTACTCCCCCATCAGTGTCGTGCGCATGGCACGGGATGGCTCGTATGGTGCCAAAGAGTGGCGCGAAGGGGAAGAAGGCGCGTTACATGAATGTGCATTCCGCACTGAGAAATTAAATCGCCTTGTTTGTCGTGATGTGGCTGAATACTCTTTTTTGCACGCGCGCAAGAATGACGCCAAAGTGTTTGGTGGCTCTAAATACACAGTCAGTCCCGTGTACGAAGGTATGTTCAAAGAGGAACTCGATAAAGCTGCTAAACGCTACCCAGATGTCCGCTACGAACCACAACTCATCGACGCCACTTTTGCCTTGCTGTTGGCAACCACTGGCGAACCGATGGTCATCCCCAGCTTAAATCGGGATGGCGACTTGCTCTCGGATCTGGTTTTGCAAATGTTTGGCTCCATCGCTGGGTCTGAATCGATGGTTATCTCAGTTGATGATGCTGGCGAGGTGGACTGTGTGATGGCTGAAGCACCCCACGGCACCGCGCCCACCCTTGAAGGCCGTAATGCCGCTAATCCGATGGCTATGATTCTGGCTGGTGCCGGTTTGCTTAGCTATCTCAAGGAGCCTGAAGCCAAACAAGCCAGCCGTGCCATTTATGAAGCCACCCTTGAAGCTGTTTATGATGGCATTCGCACCGCCGACATCGGCGGCAATGCCCGCACTGATGAGTTCACCAATGAGGTGATTCGTCGGGTGAAGTCTAAATTGGAAGTGTGGGCGGCGTTGGCTTAGTGACTGTAACGAGTGTCATCTCTGGCGGGCAGAGGAAACGCACGCGCGGTGCGCTCAAGCCTTCTAACCCAATTCCCCGACTGATGTACAGGTGGGTGCGACCTATTTTGTAAAAGCCCATGACAAAACGGCGGCCTAGCTGCGAACTGGTTAGCAGGGGGCCAAGGAACGGCAAACGCACCTGGCCGCCGTGGGTATGACCGCACAAATAGAGATCAATGCCTTGTTCAGCCGCTTCTGGCATAATTTCAGGCGAATGAGCCAGTAACAATTGAGGTGCGTCTTGGGGGGCAGCTTGAGCCAGTTTTGTCATCCGTTCTCGATCAACTGGCAGGTTATGGGTGAAGTCCATGCCGATGATGGTGAGGTAACGGCCGTTTCCCATAGCTATCTTGCGCCATTCTCCACGCATCAACTCAATTGGCAAGTCTGCAAACAAAGGGGGAATTGTTTCCCGCAGATCCACCGGCGGGCTGCCCAACACGGCATACACGCCATAGGGCGCTTCAATCTGACTCAACAAGTCATGAACCTGCGCCAATGTTTTCGGGTCTCGGTTGTTTGACAAGTTAACAAAATCCCCCGAAATAACGACCAAATCAGCATCGGTGGCTTTTACAATGTCCAGAACCTGTGCTTCCCGTTTCGTCAGGTATTCCACGTGTAAATCAGTGATATGCAGTATCCGAATCGGTTCTGAATCAGGGGGAAGCCGGTCAGTTGTAACCGTCAATGTCGTCAGGGATAGGTTGAAGGGCTCCACCGCCGTGCCGTACCATAGCAGAATGGTGCCGATCAGTTGGATAACGGCCGTTACGCCCAAACATATCGTCCAGTCCACAAACAGCCCCGCCACGCCCAACACAAAGGCTATCGCCAAGCGCGGCACAGCAAACACAAACAGTTGTGCCTGCCAGGAGCCAAACGAAATTTCCCGTCGCGGCAAAGAAATCAACCAAAGCGCATCCGTGAAAGTGAAGATAGCCATGAGAGAGAAAAGGGAAAGAGCAGCAACAACACCGCTCGCCAGCAAACCCCACACCAGCGCCACTACGCCAATCCCCAAAAACATCACCCAAACCACTTTCCACAGCGGCCACAAAGCCGGTTTATTAAAAACCAACATCAACTGATGCAGCCAACCATCCACCAACACATCCTGATTCAAATCAATCGGCACACCATCATCCAATATCCAACGTTCATTTACCATTTGTTCAGTCAATTTGTCACACCTCGATAAGGACTGACGATGAAATGAAATAAAATAGGGAATGGCATCGTCAGTTTCAAGGAACGGTATAGAAACGACTTCGTCGCCCTATTCAATTTCCGTTCCCCAGGGCACTTTACAAAACACCCATTTGGCAAAACAAATAACACGAAACCCAAAAATCACCAAATCCGGCACAAGAATTACTCCACAATCATCCTTAACTGGAGAGATTTTTCCCCTCCATGTTCTTTGCCTGCTCTACAGTTTGCTTTTCCGAACAGACGTTTTTGTGGTAAAACTACGCAAAATTTAAGATAACTCGAGGATACGCATGACACTAAAATATCCAGAAAAAATCAAAATCGCCCACCTTCCTACACCATTGGAAGAAATGAAGCGGTTAAGCAAACATCTGGGCGGACCTCGTCTTCTCATCAAGCGTGACGATCAGACCGGCCTCGCTACCGGTGGCAACAAAACACGCAAACTAGAATACCTCGTTGCCGATGCTCAGGCGCAAGGTTGCGACCATCTCATCACCACTGGAAGCCCACAGAGCAACCATTGTCGTCAAACGGCCGCCGCCGCCGCTCGGGTTGGTATGGGGTGCAGTGTCGTGCTTGACGGGCAGGAGCCAAATGGAATCACGGGCAATCTCCTGCTCGACAAACTCCTCGGTGCCTATGTTTATTGGACTGGAGAACGCACCCGAGCAGAAAAGATGGATGAGGTCGCCGAAGAGCAGTGTGTTTTGGGGCACAAACCGTATGTTATTCCACTAGGTGGCTCCAATGTGATGGGAGCCACAGGGTATGTCTGCGCCATGAGCGAACTCAGTGAGCAGCTCAGCATGCAGCAGATCAACGTCGATTTCATCGTTGTCGCCAGCAGCAGCGGTGGCACCCAGGCTGGCATGGTACTTGGCGCAGAAATCTTCGACTGCAAAGCGCAAATCCTGGGTATCAGCATCAACCACGAAGCGTCCGCTCTCAAAACACAAATCGCAGCATTGGCAACAGCAACGGCTGCTCATCTCAACATCCCCCAAATCGCCCTCGCCAACAAAGTGGAAGTGAACGACGACTACCTGGAAGGAGGCTACGCTGTGGTGGGTGAAACGGAACGAGAAGCTATCAAAATGGTCGCTCAACTGGAAGGCATCCTGCTTGACCCCGTCTACACCGGACGCGCCATGGGCGGCCTCATCGACCTCATCCGCTGGGGCGCTTTCACCCGAGGTCAAACTGTCCTCTTCTGGCACACAGGCGGCGCAGCAACCCTGTCTGCCTTCGCCGATAAGCTAATTTAACACCTGACATCGGCTTATGCTTTTATTTGGAGCAGGATAATAGATAAGAACCAAAGAATGGACTGGAAAATGCGCTCAACAAGAGAAAACGGCCGTTTCCCACGCCTATCTTGGTTTATGAATAGACTCACACCCAAACGCGCCCGTTGGTTGTCCCTCACCTTGTTTATGGTCGCCCTGCTATCCCTACTTGGCCTGGGCGCCCTCAAAAGTCGCCGTGATTACCTGACGCGAGGCATCCCCGCTAAACTGCCCGACCCCATCGCCCATGCTGGCACACAGCCAGGCCTTAACGTTTACCTCAACCAGTATGATGACGAGGAACTGGCTGAAAACCTGGCACAAATTGCGACCGCTGGTTTCCAACACGTCAAGCAACCTTTTTACTACAGTGAGAATTTTGATTGGGACGAAGCAGACAGGGTGATAACGGCCGTTACTGAGGCCAATCTCAGCCTGACTTCCCTGCTCGACGGCAACCCCGCCAACAACTTCGCCCCTCCCGCCAATCCCAATGACTACGCGCAATGGGTCGGCCAATTTGCCCAACGGTACGGTGAACAAATCCAAAACTACATCATCTGGGATGAACCCAATCTAACCACCCACTGGGGCAATCAACACGTCAACCCCATTGAATATGCGGCGCTGCTCACAGCTGCCAGCGCCGCCATCCGTAACGCCGACGCTGACGCCATCATCATCGCAGCCCCCCTGGCTCCCAACGAAGAAACAGGTCCGCAAAACCTGGCTGACCACCTTTACCTGCAACAACTTTACGAAGAAGGAGCCGGCAACGCCTTTGACGTAGCTGCGGGCAAACCATACGGCTTCCACACCAGCCCCAACGACCGTACAGTTGAAAACAGCACACTCAACTTCAGCCGTCTCATCCTCATGCGTGAAGTGATGGTACAAAATGGTGATAGCGACAAAGCACTTTGGGCTGGCAATTGGGGCTGGAACAGCTTACCAGAGGGCTGGACAGGGAATCCCTCCGTTTGGGGGCAAGTCAGCGCTCAGGAGCAAGCCGATTGGACATTGGCTGCCTTAGCACGAGCAACAAAAGAGTGGCCCTGGGCAGGCATCCTATTCCTAGAAAACTGGGAACCAAATGCGCCAGAGGAAGATGCGCAATGGGGGTTTAGTGTCAAAAGATTAATAACCGAAAATTCAACGATTAAAGATTCAATAACCAACTTCCAATCTTCAATCTTCAATCTTCAATCTTCAATTGCCCCGCCCGGTTTCCACCTCGCTTCCCCAGATGCTCCAGCGCAAGTGTACGAAGGGGGCTGGCGCTTTTCACCAGCGTTTGGCGCAGATATTAGCCAGACAGCAGAGGGCGAAACGCCAGATAAAGTGACGTTTACTTTTTGGGGCACAGAAGCAGGGCTGCGGGTGCGGCGGGCAAACTTCCGGGCACGGCTCAACATCACCGTGGACGGCGAGCCCGCCAACGCTTTGCCCCAAGATGAACATGGTGCCGCTCTCATTCTCACAGCACCCGACCCCGACAAAGATTACCTGACAATTGAAACTGCTGCCACTGACTTAGAACCGGGTGTGCATGTCATGGAGATCAGAGCAAATCGGGGCTGGAACCAGTGGGCACTGCATGGCTTTTCGGTGCGTTATGTGCCCACAGCTCCGGTTTGGCCTGTATCGCTTTTGGCGGGAACGGCCGTTCTCGCCCTTGCCCTCGCCATTTACACAGCCACCCAGGCGCACTGGGGGGCCTGGCTGCAGGAAAAGACACGCTGGTATGCCAATTTGAGTGCGCAGGTACAAGTGGGAATAACGGCCGTTACGGCTGCCATGATCGCTTTAACCGGTTGGCTGACATGGGGTGCCCAAGCGGCAGGCATGTATCGTCGCCTGGGCGATGGCGGGCAAATTGCCCTGACCGCCGGAGCTGCAGCCATTTTTTATGTGGCGCCCAGTTTTTACGTATACGGGGCGGCACTGCTCATCCTGTTTCTGCTCATTTACTTTCGTCCCGCCTGGGGCGTGGCTCTCATCGCCTTCTGCATCCCGTTTTACGTGCCCCCATTGCCCAAAGCCATCTTTCAATATCGCTTTTCACCCGTAGAAATCTTTACACTGGTCACACTGGGAGCGTGGTTATTACGAAGGATAACTGATTGGCGCATAAAGATTGACAATGCGCCAACCAGGCTACAGACCAACAGACAAGCAGGCACACTTACCAGCTCCGTCGATTGGGCTGTATTCGCGCTGGTAGCGGTGGCCACAGTTTCATTATTTTTTGCAGAATGGCTGGGTGTGGCAACGAATGAATGGCGCCTGGTAGTTGTAGAACCGGCATTATTTTATCTGCTGCTGCGCGGCGTGAACTTGAAAGACGAGGAGATGTGGGTGGTACTCGATGCATTTATCCTGAGTGGGCTAATATTGGCGTTGATTGGCTTATATCAATATCTCTTTGTGCCAGCAAGCCTGATTACAGCAGAAGGTGGATTGATGCGGGTGCGCTCCATTTTTGGTTCACCCAATAACCTGGCACTTTATTTGGGACGAATGCTGCCCTTGTTGGCAGCTATGCTGCTCTCAGGCAAGGAAAACGGCATCCGACGCTGGGTTTACACTTTATGCCTCTTGCCAATGGCACTGGCGGTGCTGCTCAGTTTTAGCAAAGGGGCTTTGATTCTAGGCCTTCCCGCCGCGTTTCTTTACATCTTCTGGCGCTGGCAGCAAGCTAACGGCCGTTCTACCTGGCCCTGGTTCATTTTGTTTGGAATACTGGGCGTGGTTGCCTTTGTGGCAGCGCTGCAAATTCCCCAAATCGCAGGGCGAATAGACCCCCGCAGTCAAACTGGCTTCTTCCGCCTTAACCTGTGGCAAGCCAGCCTCAACATGGTCAAAGAGCATCCCTGGTTTGGCGTCAGTCTGGATAACTTCCTCTACGCTTATCGCGGACGCTACATTTTGGATGCAGCATGGCAGGAACCCAATCTCAATCATCCCCACAATATCTTTCTCGACTTTGCCACCCGGCTGGGGCTGGTGGGTCTCCTCGTAGGCTTCTGGCTGTTTGCGGAAGCAGGTAGGCGATTATGGCGCAAGGCGGAACAAGTAACGGCCGTTTGGCAACCCGTGTTCATAGGCTTTGGCGGCGTGTTGGTCGCCATCATAGGCCACGGCCTCGTTGACCACAGCTTTTTCCTGGTGGATCTGGCATATGCGTTTATGCTGATGTTGGGAACGGCCGTTTGGTTGGAAGAAAAAAGCCAAAAGATTAAAAATTGAAGATTTGCAGCAAGGCACATTTTAACCTTTGAGCTTCAATCTTTCCCCAACCGCTCCCGCAACTTTCCCCAAATGGTCGTGTTTTTGATTACAGTTCTATTCAGTTCGTGGTAGAATTAACGCTTGAAAACTCGTCCACTGCCTCAACAATCTAGCAGTTGACTAAAGAAAGATCACTCTGAAGGAGAAAGTTTAATGAGCGACACCCAAGAACGCGTAACCGCAATCATTGTAGATTTGTTAGGTGTAAACAAAGAACAGGTTGTAGCAGAAGCCCGCTTTCGTGAAGATTTAGAAGCAGATTCTTTAGATCTCGTCGAATTGATCATGGCTTTTGAAGAAGAATTTGAAGGCGAAATTTCTGACGAAGAAGCAAAAAAAATCACAACCGTCGGCGAAGCTATCACTTACATCAACGAACGTATGCGTGCCTAGTGACCATCTAAAAATGAGTCCCCGTTTTTCAGGGGGAAAGGTCACCGAAAGCGCATCCATCCATTTCGTCACTTATTTATAAGACCTATACAAAACAGCGCTCAGGAGAAAACTTCATGTTTCTTCTGAGCGTTTTTGATGTCCTTAAACGAAAGCCTAACCACGAAGTGAAGGAGCAGCACTATTGGGGGAACAGCGACGCAGCCAGACCCAGGGGGAAGGCGGCTTGCCCATTCAGGTTGAGCGTCTACATGCACCCAACACCCTTTTACCGCTTGAACTGCCAGAGAGAAACGGCCGTTATGCCCAAACATCCCACCGAATTTAGAATCAGCCCCCAGCCTACACCAACCGGCACACCAAAGACGCTGCTCACATACGGGCGCACTTGCGCGAGGTAATACCACAACGGCAGCACTGCCCCCATAAATGCCAAAATCGCCAGCAGCCCCCCCGGCAGCCACGTCCACTTTGTCACCAGCTTCTTGCCATACAACGCCACCAAAATCACCGTGAGCACCACCAGGCCAATGAAAGCCACACGCAGCACATATTGGCTGCGGTACGCCCCCGCCAGATCTTCTAAATTCGGAAAAGCAAGCAGACTCACCAGCATGGCCAAGGCACGCATCGTCCAGGTTTGCCAACGGCCGTTTTCCCAGCCCATTGTCAGCACAACCAACATCAAACCCAGGATGATTGGCGGCAAGTAAAAAAGGTCACGGATGGCACCCACGCCCAAAAACTTGATCCACTCCCCCAGCTCCACGCCCAAAAATTGCAGCCCTGCCGCTGGCCCCGGCAGCCACACAGAGAGATAACCAATAAAAACGGCCGTTAAGCCAGCTAACAACAAGCGTTCTTGATTTTGCGTTCTCAAATACATTCCTCAAAAATGTATGGCCAAGGGACAAAAAGAGCCAATCAACCCTCTGCTGCCACCATTTTTCATGCCATCGTCATACAAATCACGCCTCAAAATGCTCTGCAAACTGCGCTTGCAGCTGCCCATCCTCAGTCGCTTGCTCGGCAAAAAACTGCTTTAAGCTGGGGCTCTGCCGTTGGCGCAGAGCCAGCATCGCCACAGCCTTAATGTCGCCTGGCTCAACTGTGGTGCGAGCGTCAGCGGCCGCATGTGCCCGCGCAGCCTCAAACAGCGTAATCTCCGCTCGTGTGGAATCAATGGCAACACTTTCCACCAAACGCAGCCCCAACGCCCTGGCTGCTTCGCCAATTTTCACCTGGGGCAGCAGTTGAATTGCCGCCTGGATTTCGGCAGCCAACATCAGCGTACTTTCGGCATAAGCGGCGGCCAACGCTTCAGGGTCGCGCCGATATGCCATAGCCACTTCATACGCCTGATAACGGCGGTCTTTGCCATCCAGACCACGCACAATGGCACGCAAGCCAAAAGGATCCATCAACTGTGGACGCAGTTGTCCTTCCTCTGGGTTCATGGAACCGATAAGCAAGAATCGCGCCCGGTAGCGCAGCTTCATCGGTCCCCGCCGCACTGTGTAATGCCCTTGTGCCGCCGCATCCAAGATGGCGTCAGTAATGGCGTCATCGAGCAAGTTCACCTCGTCGATGTAGAGGACATGACCATCTGCATGACCCAAAATGCCCCGTTCTAAACGGACGCGCTGCTGCTCCAGGGCTATGCGCTCATTAACGCCCCCTACCACGTCGTCTAAACGGGAGTTGAGAGGCAGTTCCATAATGCGCACGCGATCCACCACAGACAGCGGCTCGCCATACCCTACTTTTTGGGCGCAATCTTCGCAAATGGCATCCATGCCTTCTGCCTCGACCATTTCTTCGGTACAGCCAAATATGCACAAACTGCGTTCAACCTGGGGCAGCAAATCGGTGAGGGAACGAACGGCCGTTGTTTTTGCCGTTCCCCGGGGTCCAATGAGAAGCACGCCGCCCACCCGCGGGTTAATGATAGAGAGGGTGAGCGCCAGCTTCATCTCATGCTGCCCTACAATCGCCAAAAAGGGGAAAGGCTCCACATCAGCCAGGCCATAATCCTCTTCAGGCATATCTGTAATACGGTGTGCCGGGGCTTGCAACAATATATCGAGTAAGCGAGAACGTTGTTGGGTCATCAAATACCTTTTGGGGCACGCTGCAAACGCTTGACACGACGATCTTCCGCTTCTTGGCAGCGTCTGATTTCATCTTCTGATTCACAAATAATTGGCGGCACCGGTGTCGGATGGCCGTTTTCATCTAAGGCCACATAGACAAAGTAAGCGGTGTTGGTATGTGTCACCTCGCCCGTCAACACATTCTCGGCAGCAACCACCACCCGTGTTTCAATGGAGGTTGTTCCTGTCCAGGTTACTTCGGCTGTCACCGTCATCAAATTGCCAATGTTGACCGGCGAAAGAAAAGTCATGGAGTCCACTGTCACTGTCACCACAGGCATACGAGCATGTTTGACGGCGGCCATGCCCCCTGCTTCGTCGCACAACTTCATGATGATACCGCCATGCACATTGCCCAGCACGTTGGCATCCGTTGGCCCCATCGACTGCGTCAGCACCACCCGTGATTCTTCAACTCGTTTTCCTTGCATATATCTTATTCCGTCATGCTCACGTCAACTGAAATTGACCATTGCCCCAAGACGCAGGACGAATGATTGGCCTCTAGTCAGTTGTGTATTGTCAATCCTAATCCATATCTGGCCTGGTCTCTGAAATAAACAGTAAACGCTCTGGATGTTCTTCAAACATGTCAATGTATTGATGGGGGAGAGCGCGTAACATTGGTGCCAGTGGCATACTGGACGGTAAACTGGGGCACTCCGGTCGCGGGGGGGCTTCCAGGCGAGGTTTTTCCGGTTTGGTGCGTTTACGGAGCAGCCGCCTGTCATCGCTCAAGAAGCCCAAGTACATGCCTGCCGGATCGTACACGTCCCGACCCTGGGTAAAGCCAAGCCATTCGCCATCAGCATTAAACAAGTGCCCACCATAATAAACGCCTACCCACTCGCCATCACTTCTGTAAATTGGTTGCATGAATCGTCTCCTATGCTTCCATCTGACTGCTAAGACATCCTTTGTCACGCTTTGTGCATCACAAAGGTATATGGTGCATTATAATTTCCCCTCTCAACCTAAGCAAGGTTGCCTCCTCCACGATTGAGCTGTATGACCAGGCGCCTGACAAGGAGAGGGAAAATGGCTCATCGAACAACAGAGAGGGCACAGGCGGTAGGTTTTTAATGTGGCAGTTGCTGATCCAGTTCGTGGGGATCGGTGATGGGCTGTTGGCAAACGAAACGGCGGCAGATGTAGGCTGTGGCCTGGCCTTCGATTTGGGGGCGGTCAGCCAGCAGGGGCACGACATCGCCGCTGAGGCCAACGGCCGTTACTAAACTTGGTCGGTAGCGATTATGAGCCATTTCTAGCATTGCCATCGTGCCGGTTTTGCCAAATTGGCCGGCAATGGCCAGTTCTTGTGGCTCACTCAAGATGAAATCAGCGGCGCAGAGCCAGTGAGCAAAGGCGGTGGGGAAATGGGACATACGGCTGACCATGCCGCTTACTGCTTCTTCAGCTGCATCCCAGTAACGGCCGTTTCCTGTGTACAAACTGAGCTTAAGTAAAACTTGCGCCGCCATGGCGTTGCCGCTGGGCATGGCATTATCTTGCATCTCTTTGGGACGCTGAATGAGCGTTTCATGGTCGTCGGAGGTATCAAAAAAGCCGATACCGGAGGGATCTTTGAAGTGTGCCAACATCATGTCGGCCAGTTCTTGCGCCCAAACGAACCATTTTTCATTGAAATCAGTCTGGTAGAGTGCCAGCAAGCCATCGGCGAGATAGGCGTAATCTTCCAGGTAGGCATTGTATTTGGCTTTGGTTCCTGCTTTCCAGGTTCGTAACAAACGGCCAGTGCCAGAGGCTGTCTCTGTGCGCATGTTTTGGTACAAAAATTCAGCGTTTTCTTGGGCAGTCCGAATGTAATCGGGACGGGACAAGAGGCGTGCGGCTTCGGCGAAGGCAGCTAACGCCAAACCGTTCCAGGCGGTTAGCACTTTGTCATCTAATCCGGGCCACACACGCTGTGAACGCACGTCGTACAATTTCTGCCGTGAGGCAGCCAGCCGCGCCTTAAACTCGTCCAGGTTCATGTTGAGTAGATTGGCGACTTCTTCTGGCGCGCGCGGCGTGTTGAGGATGCTCTGACCCTCCCAATTGCCGCGCTCGGTGACATCGTAGTAGAGCATGAACAGCTCGGCATCTTCACCCAAAACCTGGCGGATTTCTTCTGGCTGCCAGACGTAAAATTTGCCTTCTTCGCCGGCGCTGTCGGCGTCGTAGCTGGAGTAGAAACCGCCATCTTTGTGGCGCATCTCGCGCCACATGAAATCAAGGGTTTCAACGGCAATGCGACGATAGAAAGAATCACCTGTCACTTGATAGGCGTGCAGGTAGACCCGCGCCAGCAGGGCGTTATCGTAGAGCATTTTCTCAAAGTGGGGCACGAGCCATTTGCTATCGGTAGCGTAACGGGCGAAGCCGCCGCCCAGCTGATCATACAGGCCGCCCTGCGCCATCATTTTTAATGTGTGTTCGAGCATGTAACCAGCATCGGCATCATCCAGGCGAGAACCAACACGCAGCAAAAATTCCAGGGTCATGGAGGGTGGGAATTTAGGAGCATGGCCGAAGCCGCCCAGGTCTTGGTCAAAGGCGCGGGTAAGGCCAGCAATGGCGTTTTCGAACAGGGACTCTTCTAGGGCATCACCCTCGCTGCCCTGGTTGAAGACGCGAATGAGACTGTTGGTGAGTTGGGTGGCGTTTTCGTCGATGTCGGCGCGTTGTTCGTGCCAGGCACGGTTGACGCTGGCCAGCACCTGTTGGAAGCTGGGCATGTTGTAACGGGGTGTGGCTGGAAAGTAGGTGCCTCCGTAAAACGGCCGTCCATCGGGCGTGAGGAAAACGGTCATGGGCCAACCACCTTGTCCTGTCATGCTTACCACGGCGCTCATGTAGATGCTGTCCAGGTCGGGGCGTTCCTCACGGTCTACTTTGATGTTGATGAAATGCTCGTTCATGTAAACGGCCGTTTCTTCATCAGCAAAGGATTCGTGGGCCATCACATGGCACCAATGGCACGCTGCATAACCGATGCTAAGGAGGATGGGTTTGTCTTGGTCTTGGGCGAGTTTGAGGGCTTCGTTGCCCCAGGGATACCAGGCAACGGGATTGTCAGCGTGTTGTAACAGGTAGGGGCTGGTTTCTTGAGCCAGGTGGTTGGTCATGAGGATCTCCATTGTGAATTGTGAATGGTGAATTGTGAATTGTGAATTGTGAATGGTGAATGGTGAATGGTGAATGGTGAATTGTGAATGGTGAATTGTGAATGGTGAATTGTGAATGATTGGTTTGTTACGGATAATAGTAGCGGAATTTATGGGAATGCAAAATGAATTTAGGCTTTAGTTTTCGCTAAGTTGGAATTGGTAAAAAGCTTTGAACTATAACTCCTTTAGTTTCTGCTAAGTTGGAATTGGCAAAAAGCTTTGAACTATAACTCCTTTAGTTTTCGCTAAGTTGGAATTGGTAAAAAGCTTTGAACTATAACTCCTCTAGTTTCTGCTAAGTTGGAATTGACAAAAAGCTTTGAACTATAACTCAAAGCACTGAACATTAAAAAATCAGTTGAAAGGCCGTGTCAAATTGATGTGAACGGCTAAGTTGGCGCTTTTTGCCGTCGATGAGCTGCCATGCCCTTCGGTAAATGAGCCGCAACCGACGCCTTTTTACAAAGTTTGGGGTCAGAAAGGGCATCTTCAGGAAATTTCTCAGCCGATAAGACGCGACGCAACCGACCCGCGTTTTTGGGGGTGTCTATCCCCAAAGCCAGTTGGTAATGGCGGGAGAATCGCAGCCAAGTCGGTCAAGATATTGCCTAACAAAAATGCCAATTCAGGTAAGCGGCTGCAGTGGTCTATTACGAATGGAAAGTAAGCGACATATTAGCGGCATTGCCCGTGTTGCCAAAATACCTGAACAGAATCTACAGCAATTCATCACCGATTCGCCTTGGTCAGGTGCAGATTTAATCTCGGTGGCGAAGAGTTTGCTGACATGGAGATCGGATGGACTTATAATCAGTAGCATACAACTGAAACAGGGGCATTGACAGTTCACGGCCAAGCTCGGGCAGATTTTATGAGCCAATATATGCCAATCTGGATCTTGCAGGCAATGGAGCAATAAGGATATAGCGATGAAAAAAGAGACATTACGAACAGTCAACATAAGGCAAAGTTTCATATTAACAACAGCTCTCTTTTGGATACTTGTTGGTTG
>PDQY01000172.1 GCA_002746795.1 Chloroflexota bacterium
CAGGTCTTGGGCAGCTTGGATGTTGTGGGCGAAGTCGTCGATGAAGATTGCTTCCTGCGCTTGTCGTCTGAGCCGTGCCAGAGTGCGTTGGTAGATGCGGGGATCGGGCTTCATTACCTTTTCTGTGGCGGAGCCGACGATGAGGTCGAAGGCGTCGGCGATTTGGTGCTGGTTGGTGAGAGCTTGGTGTAAATTGTCGGTCGCGTTGCTGATAACGGCCGTTTGATACCCACGAGCTTTCAACTTTCGAATAAAGTCAACCAGGCTGGTATCTAGCACATCGCCTGCCCAAAAATCAGCGCGGAAGGTATCCAGCTCAGAGCTGCTTAACTTAAGCCGCTGCCCGACCCAGACCCATAGCTCCTCATCGGTGATCGCTCCGCTTTGGGCTTTGGTGCCCATCTCACTGTTGAATACGATTGCTTCTGATTCCCCCGGGGCAAGGGCGAGCTTTTTTTCCCATTGCCGCCGGCGGCGACGGTCTTCTGTGCGTATGATAACGCCGCCGATGTCGAAAATAATTGCTTTGATCATAGTTTCCTTTCGATAGGTGATGATGTACCAGATGGGAAGCGTAGTCTGTGAGCAATGCTCGGTAACCAGTTAAATCTGGCACACAACCTTTGCTTGTTATTCATCCAGCAAGACGACAGGTTCTTCGTAGTATCGCAGACGGCTGCGGGCTAGTTTTTCTTCGAGGAACTCGTTGAACCAAAAGCGCTTGGCTTGCAGGGGTTCGTCTTGTTTGAGGCGGGCGAGGTCAACGTTGAGGCGCAGGATACGGCCTGGGATGACGAAGCGTGTGAGGCCTGCCGGAACAAGGCCGCCCTGACTGGCGACGTTGAAAACGGTTTCTGGATTGAATTGGGGGAAGACGGCCACGGCCGTTATCTGGGGAAATTGGCTCAACAAACGAGGCATATCGGTGAGCAGCGTGCGCTCTACATTGCCCCACTTCGTGTAGGACGATACCAGGTTGTTCATGACGGTCAGTCGGTCATAGCCTTCTGCTACTTTGGCGACTGTGGTGCTGCCTTCCCGATCCAGGAAATAGCACATTGAGTTTTTATCCTGGAAAATCTGTGACACATAGGCAGCTGGTTGTGATTCAAAAATGACGCCTGGAATTGTTTCTAAATGTTGCAGGAGGTCGGCAAAGGTGCGTGGTGTTACCCTTTGCCCGCCAGAAATAGCATGATACCAGGTGTGCAGTTGGAAGCGCCCTTCATCTGGCGGCACGACCTGGACGATGAGGTAGGGGTATTCCAGCCGTTTTAAGGCGGTGGAGCGGGTCGCGCCATCCAAAACGACGTATTTGCCGTCCCAGTAGGTGGTGATGGGCGGGTTAGCCAGCAGCCCATCTTTTTCCAGGCGATTCATGAGGCGGGCGACTCGTTTGTCGTCTACCTCTTCGTGAGGCACGACTAGTTCGGCGGGAACCAGCTCTAGTGACAAGGTTTCATTGGGGCGTTTTTTCTCGAGAATGGCCGTTATCTGTTGGGCAATGCTGATGGCGGCGTCTCGTTGGCGGTTGCCCACGATGGTGGTGGCATGAGGCACGACCATGACGCGCGGATGGTTGCGCAACTGCTGTGCCAGCTCTTCGATGTGGTCTTGGTCTGGGGGAAATTCGGGTACGGCGGCGTCAGATAAACGGCCGTTTAGCAAGGCAGCCAATAATGCTTCTTCATCTACTAACTCGGTGTGCCCCGGATTGATAACGCTGGCTGACGATTTCAGTAGGGCAATTTCTTCTGCGCCCAAAATGGGATTGGTTTTTTCGTTGTGACGCACGTGGAGACTGACAAAATCTGCTTGCTTGAGCAGATCGATTAAGTCAGTGGCTTCTACGCCAGCCGCCAGCGCCAGTTCTGGTGTGAGGCGGGGTTGGTTGACGAGGACGCGCATGTCGAAGGCGCGGGCACGGCGAGCGACTTGCTGCCCGACCCGGCCAAAGCCGATGATGCCGATGGTTTTGCCAGCTAAACGGCCGTCGGCGAAGCGGGATGAGAGGGCCAACATCCAGCTCAACACGTGTTCGGCGATGGCCACTGAACCGCTGCTGGGCACATTGACCACGCTTACTCCCATTGACCGGGCGGTGCTGATGTCGATGTTGTCTAAACTGGCACCTAAGCAGCCGATGGCGCGTAAGTTGATGCCGTTTTCGATGATCTCTTCGTTGATTTTTGTCTCTTTATCGACGATGACGGCGTGGAAATTGCTGATTTGCTCCAGCAGGACTTCTTCTGAAATGTGGGGCTGGTGATCGATAACGGCCGTTTTTGCTAAAATTTCTAAGCCTGCCGAGTCGATAGGGTCACACACCAGCACATGGGGGCGTGAGGCTGGTTTGTGTGGTAGCAGGAGCATGGCGGTTGGCTCTTGGGCTTCAGGGGTGGCTTGGCGTGCTGTGAGCAAGGGCACAATCGCCTGAAAGTCAACGTTGCCTCCACTAAGGATGACGCCGACTCGTTTGCCGTTGGATTGGTACTGTCGGGTAAACAAGGGCGCCAGGGCGGCGGCCGCGCTGGGTTCCACCACGATTTTCATGCGCGTCCACAGGAAATCTAGCGTTTCCAGGATGGCATCGTCGTCGATGGTGGTCATGTCGTGTACGTATTTTTGCATGACAGCCAGGTTGTGTTTGCCGATGAAGCGGGTGCGCAACCCATCAGCAATGGTGTCTGGCACGCTGTCTAAGCTGACGATTTCTTGCTTGCGCCAGGAGCGGTTGGCATCGTCACCCGCCTGTGGCTCGACACCGACAACGCGACAATTTGGGGATTTAACGGCCGTTGCCAGGGCACATCCGCTAATCAAACCACCGCCACCCACAGGCACAAACAGCGTATCCAGTTCGCCTACGTCTGCAAACAGTTCCCAAGCAGCCGTGCCTTGACCAGCGATGATATGCTCATTGTCGTAGGGAGGGATGAGCGTATAGCCATGTTGCTCACTTAACTCTGCTGCTACTTTCTCACGATTAATGGCAGAGCAGGTGACAATCTCAGCGCCGTAACCGGCTGCGGCAGCTTTCTTGATTGGTGGGGAATCTTCTGGCATGACAAGGGTGGCTTTAACGCCAAGTAGCTTGGCTGCTAGAGCCAAACCTTGGGCATGGTTGCCGCTGGAATGTGTGACAACGCCTTTGGCCTTTTGCTCATCTGTTAATTGGCTAACGGCGTTATAGGCGCCTCTGAACTTAAAGGCGCCAACACGCTGATAGTTTTCACATTTGAGATAAACTTCGCAGCCGCATATTTCGTTGAGCGTGCGTGAAGTCATAATGGGGGTGTGGTTAGCAATGCCTGCCAATCGTTTAGCAGCTGTGGAAATGTCCTGGGGAGTGAGCATGTGAAGTCCTGTTTTTGGGGGTAATCGGTAATCGGTGAAACCGGTTCACTGTTTACGGATTACTCAATTTTAAGTAGATTTTTCATTTCAACACGACGAAAAGCTTCAAAATAACCAGCTTGTTGGAAGCCTTGATATTGCATTTCGTCAAATAAATTTTCGGTGATAGTGTCTTGCCTTTTATGGCGATGGTGCAGCATATGGAGGATGGCAGCTGTGACATCAATGGTATCGCCTGCGGTAACTTCTACAATAACCCGCGTTAATTGGAATAAGCCCGCATGGTATGTCACCCACCCTTTGCCGCCATTTTCCAATTCAATAACCAGGGCAGACAGATTTTTTACATGGTCGAACGTTTCAGTTTCGTTGAGCCAATTGGGTCGTTCTTTGCGATGGGAGAGCAAAATAATGGCATCTTCATGATCCAGCGGCGTCACACTTTTATAATGAATGTGTGCTGGAATTTCTGCGTTTGGATTTGGAGGACGGCGAGCCACAATCAGCTCTCTTGTTTCCTGAAAACCGAGGCCTTTGAATAGTATATGGGCTGGTTTGTTGCCTTTGATCACTTCGAGCCAGCAAGTATCTACGTTTAAGTGGGTGGATTGTCTCAGCATCTCTTGCATGATGGTTCGACCAATGCCTTTGCGGCGGCCAGCAGGAAGAACACCAAGACGTGTGACCCAGGTTCTGTTTTCTCTGACGCCCAACATGCCGAGACCTTGCATGACGTTGTCTTCCATCATCACTGTGGAACGAGCTAAATCAATGTCGTAGACATGAAAATATTCTCGCATGCGGGCAACATTCATCGGCATGGGGACGACATAGTCGATGCGCGTTTGATTGTAAACATCTACAAGTTGTTCGTAGGTGAAGTGGTTAGCAGGTATTAAATCCATGGAAAACGACGATGGGGGTTAATCAAGAAATGCTGCAACCTGA
The DNA here is from genome assembly GCA_002746795.1 of Chloroflexota bacterium. Lineage (GTDB taxonomy): Bacteria > Chloroflexota > Anaerolineae > Promineifilales > Promineifilaceae. The sequence continues at coordinate 4,306 of PDQY01000172.1, forward strand.
TCCGGGAATTTTTTGATATCTATAGGTTTTGTGATGCAGCCGTTGCACCCATATCGCTGTGCCATTTTTTCTGCTGTATCGGCCGGCCAAGCGGTGACGGCAACAATAGGGACATCCTCCATTTCTGGAATTTGTTTAAGCAGTGTGACTACGGTTTGACCATCTATGTCTGGCAGACCCATGTCCATGAGGATGAGGTCTGGATTTTCTTCGATAGCTAAAGTGACGCCTGTTTCGCCATCTTCGGCATGAAGCAACCGATAGGGGAGTGGGGCTAAGACACGCTCAATGAGCAGCTTATTGGCGATGTTGTCTTCGATTTGTAAGATTGTTTTCATGCCTTAACACTCCTTTCGCCAGAATGGCATCTAAGTAGTTTGATCAGGTGAGTGACTGTCTAAAAGTTAGTCCCCGTTTTTCAGGGAGAAAGGTTACTTGAAGCGCATTCATCAATTCTGTAACTCATTTGTGGGGACGCACTTAAGCAGATGGTGGGGGGACAGGGAGGTCTGAAACGGCCGTTTCTTTCCATTTTTCCCCTTCTTCAATCAGCATGACAGGGATGCCGTCACGAATGGGGTATTTATAACTGGAATCAGCGCAAACGAGCCAGCAGTTATGCGCCAGTTCAAGTTGGCCAGGATCGTCTCCGTATTCTTTAGATTTCACGGCGACGGGACAGCGCAAAATGGCTAATAACTCTGGGCTAATGGGCATAGTAGCTTCATTACTCATATTTACCTCGTTTTCAAAAATGTTTTTCAGCTTGTCACGCCTGCTCTGGCAGGCATTCAGAGTAATTTCCTGATGAATTCTTACCTATGTACGCATCCATGAACCAGTGATGGAATTGATGGACGCATTTCAAGTGACCTTGACCCATGAATAATGGGGAGTCAAACTCTTAGACGGTCACTATGCAAGAATGACAATGTTATGGGTAGATAATCGAAGGGGATGATACGCAAGATATGATGTTGTGGCAAATTAGAAATCGTGTTTAGGAATGGAAATTAAATAATACGACGCCGTTGTTTCCTTACTGTTCTTTGAAACTGACGATGCCATTCCCTGTTTTATTTCATTTCATCGTCAATCCTGATCGCAAAGGGATGTGTGCCGGGCACTGGGTCATGGATCTTGGGCACAGCGAAATCCAACTGTGGCGCTGATGAAGTCTGTTGTGAAATGACTGCGATTTGTGGAGCGAATGCGATCTGCCAGGTTGTTGTTGGGCCACGCGCCACCACGTATGACTTTCGTTAAACCGGTTTCAGGTCCAGGGGGATTAAACCTGGGGCTTTCACTGTAGTAATCTTCGTTATACCAATCATTTACCCATTCCCATAAGGAACCAGCCAGCGCATAAATACCGAAGGGGCTTTGTCCAGCGGGAAGGGCATCGACGGGCTTTAAATCTTCATAACTATTGCTGTTGAATACTGCCCGAGTTTCATCAGGTCTTTCGTTGCCCCAAGGGTAGATGCGGCCATCCTCACCCCGGGCTGCAAATTCCCACTCTGCTTCAGTGGGGAGCCGGGCTGCCATGGCGGTGCAGTAGGCATGGGCTCCATGCCAGGATACATGATTGATGGGGTAATTGGCAAAGCCTGTTAAAGGAATGTAAAACAAGCTCCCATCCCCTTGATCTTCTTCCAGGAGGTAACTGGTAAGACCTGCTTCAAATCTGGGGTGCAAACAATCGTTTCCTTCACACGCTTCTTTGTAGGTGCCGACGCGGTTCAGGAAGGCGGCATATTGCGCCACGGAAACTTCAAACTGATCTAGATAAAATGGCTCGATGATGACTTCGTGTTGCGGTTTTTCATCGGGTGCGGCACTGAAATCATTATCTGCTGCACCCATCATAAAGGATCCCCCGGGCACGTATCTCATGACCATGTCATCTTCTTTCCGGATATAACTAGCAACCGGTTTATCTGGGGTGGCGGTTGGGGAGATGGTGGGTGTGTCTGTGGGGCCAGGTGTTGGGGTGAGTGTCGGTGTGTCTGTGGGGGTGGCGGTGTCTGTTGCTGGGGGAACGGCCGTTGCTGTGGCTGAAGGCGTAGATGCTAACATGGCTGCGGCGAGAGCTTCTGAGGTAAGGAAAACGGCCGTTTCTGATATGGTGGGTGGTTGTCCTCCAGCTAATCGTTGTTGCACAGGCTCCCGGAAAATAAAGGTCATGATTAAAAAGATCAAGGCCAGGAGTATAAAGCTGCCTAAGATCAGGAGCGAGGTGTTGTTCCCCTTTTTTTGTCTGGGGATGGCATAATCTGTCCGTTCTTTGGGTTCTTCTTTGCGGATATAAAAATTGGCAGAGGGGCTTTGCTGCTCTATTTCCGCAAAAGCCTTGGTCGATGATAATCTTTGTTGGATCATGGCGACATCGGCCACTGTAATATGGCGTAAATTCTGCTTTTCTTGATGGGTTTTGAGGGCATCGCAGAAAGATTGCGTATCCGCAGGATGACCGTGGGTGATTTGGTAAATGAATTTGGCGGCATCATGAAAAATGATGAATTCATGCTGCTTTTGGATCATGTCGATGGTTTCGTTTTGCGACAATGCCTTGATCTCATAATGGGGATAATGATCGAGGATGGAATGGCTCTGCGCCTCCTGCTCTTTCAATGGATAATTCAGGGTAAACAGGGTGTAAGCTCTTGGTTGAGCATGGATGAGGCGACAGAACGCATCAAAGGTTTGCGGGTCAAAATTCCCTTGCTTTTCAGCATCGAGAAGAAGATTGACGTTGTCAAAGAGGAAGAGCAATTTTCGATGACCCAGGTTTTCTAAGGCGGGCGATAAAAATTGGCTGCTGAATGCTTTGTAGGGATTGATGACAAAATCGGCGCTGTTGTGTTCGGGCAGGTCGCAGCCTGCTGCTTGCAAGGATGTGGCGGCCGTTTTTGCTAATTCTCCCAGGAAAATGCTGAGACTGTCATGGAGCAGGGTATCGAGGTCGATGTAGAGAGGGACGATGTCACGTCCATACTTACCTTTGAGGATTTCCTGGAGAACGGCCGTTTTGCCAATGCGAGGTGGCCCATAGAGCAACATGGGTTGGGTGGGGGATTGTTGACGAAGATGCTTCTGAATCCAGGTAAACAGCTCTTGCCGACCGTAGAAGGAACGGCCGTTACCGTGGGGCGAGTTGGAAATTGAAGATAAGTCAGCTGCCATCATGTGTGCCAAATGAGTAGTCCCCTTCCGCTGGGTGGCCTACGTTAGCTGTCCATTGTCATTGCGGCGCAGCAGATGGTTTACTAACCATGACATGTTCGGCGATGTTACGCCCAATGACTTTGCTGACACCATTGATTTCTAAGGTGATAGGACCATCGAAGGGGGCAACGGCCGTGACCACAGCGTCAGTACCCGGACGTAACCCTAGCTCAGCCAGGTAGCGCAGCCTTTTGCTGTTGCCATCATCAGGTATCCGGGTGACGGTGATATGTTCTCCCGGCAAAACGGTCGCCAGTAAACGAGTATCTTGGTGGATCATCGTGCCATCTTTAGCTGGAATGGGATCCCCGTGCGGATCAACCGTTGGGTTGCCCAGCACAGCCGCAATTCGTTCTTCCAACTTTTCACTGATCACATGCTCTAGCAAATCAGCTTGCTCATGAACCTCATCCCAGCCAAACCCCAACGCTTCAGACAAGTAGAGTTCTAAAAGGCGGTGGTGCCGGATGACTTCCAGGGCAATCTTTTCCCCAGATTCTGTTAGCGTGACGCCATAATGTTTCTCATAGTCAACAAGGTTGAGTTTAAATAGACGCTGCAGCATGTTGGTTGCAGACCCCGGTTTCACGTCCCGGGCTTCAGCGATGCGGGAGGTGCTGACCGGACTTTCCTGTTCGGCTAGCGTGTAAATTGTTTTTAAATAATCTTCAATGGCTTGATGGTTTAGGGCATTCCGCTGAGTGGATGATCCTTGATCCAGTGCATCTATTTTGGGCATGTGGTCTCCTTGAGTGAAAACTAGCAAAAAGCCGGGGAATTGTCAACTGGATTGACGAGAAACGGCCGTTCCCGTTATACTTTCTCCGCCATTCCATCAGAATGGTGGCAATCGTGGAGCGCTCACATGAAACAAATATGGATTCGTAAAGCTGGTGGCCCCGAGGTTTTACAAGTTAGAGAACACCCGGATCCCATCCCCAACAATGGCGAAGTGCGCATTCGCGTCCAAATGGCTGGCGTCAATTTTGCCGACATCATGGGGCGCATGGGCATGTATCATGATGCGCCGCCAATCCCGTATGTTCCCGGTTATGAAGTGGCGGGGGTGGTAGATGCCATTGGGCAGGGAGCTGCTGAAGTCAAAGAGGGGGATGCTGTCCTGGCTCTGACACGCTTTGGCGGGTACAGCGATGTTGTTTGTGTGCCGCACAACCAGGCTTTCAAGCGTTTAGATTGGATGACGCCAGAAGATGGGGCAGCCTTACCCGTCACCTATCTGACAGCTTATCAAATGTTGGTTGTCATGGGGTCTCTAAAGCCGGGGGACAAAGTGTTGATCCATGCTGCGGCTGGCGGCGTGGGTTTAGCTGCGTTGGATATTTGCCGAATTATTGGGGCAGAAACATTTGGCACAGCATCACAAGCAAAACATGAGTTCTTGCAAGAGCGGGGGTTGGATCATCCCATTGATTATCATCATTATGATTATGAGCGTGTTGTCATGTCGCTAACAAAGGAGAAAGGCGTTCACCTGGTGCTGGATTCGTTAGGGGGGAAACATTGGCAGAAGAATTACCGCATTCTCATGCCATCTGGTCGCTTGATCTATTTTGGTGCTAGCAGCATCGCCTCAGGAACTCAACGCTCATGGTGGAATTTAACGAAAATGGTGCTGCGCACGCCCTTCCATACCCCCTTCGGGTTAATGAGTGACAACAAGGGCGTCATTGGGGTCAACTTAGGCCACATGTGGGAGCAGGCAGACATGATGGTTGATTGGATGAAGCAGATTGTGGCCTGGTATGATGAGGCGCTTTTTCGTCCACAGGTGGACAAAGTATTTAAATTTGAGGAAGCGGCCTTAGCCCACCAATATATTCATGATCGCAAAAATATTGGCAAGGTATTACTGAAGCCATAAAGAAGGGAGTGTAAGCGTTTACTCCCGCACAATCTGGCCGATACATCAGCCTAAGGCTGAGTTACCCAAGGTTAGGTCACCCAAGGCAAGGGGTCTGTTCTGGATGCGGCCACCGGCTAGAGGGATCAACCAGGATGATTGATCCCTTTTCGCCAGGATTAGGACTGCCGACGTTTGATTTCAATGCCCACACCTAAGGCGATGAAGGCAAATCCACCCAAAGCAATAACGGCCGTTAACAGGGCAGCGGTGTTATTGGCGGCTGAGGCACCCGATTCTGGCAAGACCACAACTGAAGCGCCAGGATAAATGGGCTGCACGGGATAAATGGGTGTCCATCCTACTTTGGCTACGCAAAAGTTCACGTCTAAGGCCTCTGTCTCCTCAGGGGTGATATTTGCATGTAGGGGATTAAGTGAAGTCACAACCCAATCAGAACTGGGATAGGCGGTTACTTTCCAGTTTCCCAAACCGGCATCAGCTAAACCATATGTGCCATTTTCGCCTGTGTAAAGATGGATCACGTGTGCCCCATCGTCACTGACAAATTCAAGGGAGACCCCGGCAACTGCCTCTTCTCCAGGGACACCTGTATTCACACATTGGCCATCACCATTGACATCTTGATACACAGACCCACGGATGGTTCCCCTTCCCGGGCCGTATGCACTGACCACGCCAACCATTACCGTCAACAATAAGGCTAGAATTAAACTAATCGCGATTGTTTTTCTCATGTGATTTTGCCTCCTAATGTTTAATCAAAGTTAATAAAATCGTGCCAACGTTATTTTATTTTGAACTGGTCGCATCGATTGGCTCTGCGACGACCACCAAGCGGTGGGAGTTATCGGTGTAAGGCCAACATGTGACCAGCGTTACTCTTTCATCTTCTGTGGGGGCGATCCATTGGGCATTTTCCAAGCGGACTTCAATGGGTTGTCCTCGTTCAGGCAAAATTTCTTTTGTGGTGATGTAATAAGTGTACTTTTCGTTATCATCGTACATGATTAATTCATCACCCTCTTCCAGATCAATCAGGTCTTTGAAAACTTCACCATAAACATTGTGGTGACCGTTTAACACGGTGTTTCCTGGCTGTCCCAATCTGGCAGAATTCTCATGCCAACCGGCGACATATTCAGATGGAACCAGCCATTGATAGTAAGTTAGCCCCCCTTGAACGACTGGTTCAACGCCAATGCTTTCTACCGGGGCATCCAGATCAATCGCTGGAATGAGGATGCGCACGGGCACCCCAGTCAGGGGGTCTTGAGCCAAGGCTTCTTCGAGCGTTACCAGGTTTTCATCACCTGGTGCTGCTCCTGAGGTCATGTCTGGTGCCTGGGTTTCTGTTTCTGTGTGGGGAGTGGGAGGTGTCACCCCGGCGGCTGAAGCTGGCGTGGGTAGGGCTGTGTTTTCAGGTGTGAATGAGCGCAGCGCGGCATAAACAGGTTGTGGTATCACGTTTGGCATAAGCAGCCAAGCAATGACGACCAACAACAAGATAATGGTACCGATTGTCATGAATACAATGCTTAACGGTACACGAGTGCTATTATCAGGATTTTTTTGTCCAGACATGCCTGTAGTATAAACGACTAGTCCGCTTATGTAAAGAATATGGGAGGTTGTGGGTGGAGAATTTTTGTTGACAGGTTGCGTGTGCCTGCCTCTAGGCTTTGCTCAATGTTAACGTGGATTTCATCGTTAGCGTTTTGTGACCATCTAGGAATATTTTCTCTTTTTGCAGATGGTCAGATCGCTTGAAGCGTCTCCATCAAGTTTGTAACGTATTCATGGAGGCGCAGTTAGGGGAAAACGGCCGTTACCAGTTCTGGTAAAATAGTCCCGGCGGTGCCTGTCAAGGCGTAATTTACGTATGGCGTCAGTGGTGTGCTTTGGGGGTTGATTTCGACACAGATGGCTTGGGCGCGGAGAGCTTCAACAGGCAGCGAGGCTGCCGGCTGCACCAAGGAGGAGGTGCCAATCGAGAGAAAAACGTCGCAGGATTGCGCTTGGGTAACGGCCGTTTCTAAGGTGTCAACGGGTAAACTCTCACCAAACCACACCACATCTGGGCGCAGCATGCCCCCGCAATGAGGACAACGGGGAGGCACGTCGTCTGTTTCAGGCCAGGAGGTCACTAAACGGCCGTTAGTGAAACATTTGGCGCGCATGAGATTGCCGTGCAGTTCAATGACATGGCGGCTGCCAGCTTGCTCATGCAGCCCATCTACATTTTGAGTGATGAGCGTGAACTGCGGCACATGTTCTTCCAACGTAACCAGCGCCCGATGACCGGCATTGGGCACAGCCTGAGAAACCAATTCTCGCCGCCAAGCGTACCATTCCCACACCAGTTTGGGGTTGCGCCGGAAAGCGTGAGGGGTAGCTAATTCTTGTGGATCATATTGAGCCCATAACCCAGTTTGTGCCTGGCGAAAGGTGGGCACGCCACTTTCCGCGGAGATACCGGCTCCGGTTAAGCTGACTATCTGCTTGGCAGAGCGAATCGCTTCAATAAGTTCTGGTGGAAATGTTGTCATCAAATACCCTCCAAAATGGCTTGCGCCAGCAAAAAGTAAATCAATAATCCGGTGGCATCGACAATGGTCGTAATCATCGGTCCGCTGATGACGGTGGGGTCAACGTTAAACTGATTAGCCAGAATGGGAACTACCGTCGCCACCATCGTTGCCCATAATACCACCACCGTTAGTGTAATGCCGACCACCAGCGCTATGTCAAAGCCTGTCCCCCAAGTGAGGGCACGTATCAAGCCAATGCCCATCATGACAATGCCCAGAATCAGCCCCACGGACAGCTCTTTTTTGATAGCTTGCAGCATGTTGCCCAACCGTACCTCATCCAAGGTGATGGCACGGATGATGGTGGCTACAGTTTGGGAACCAGCGTTGCCCCCAGTGCCAATGATGAGGGGAATGAACAGACTTAGGGCGATCACCAGTTCAAGTTCTTCTTGAAAAATATTGAGTACGGTGCCGGTTAAGGTGGAGGCGATGAACAAGAGGCACAGCCAGCCAATCCTCTTTTTGACCATTTGAAAGGTGGAGACGGCGAAGTAGGGCTGATCCAACGGTTCGGAACCACCAAGGCGTTGGATATCTTCGGTGGCTTCGTCGGCGATAATGTCTAGCACATCATCTACCGTGACAATGCCCAGGAAACGGCCGTTTTTATCCACAACAGGGATCGAATAATAATCATACCGAGCCACCATCTCCGCCAGCTCTTCCTGATCCGCAGTCACCGGCACCGCCACCACACTTTCACTCATAATAGAGTCAATCGTCACATTTGCGGGGGCGCGGATCAGGTCACGCAGCGGCACCACACCGATCAACTTGTTATTGGCATCTACCACATAGAGATGATGAAATGTTTCCGTTTCCTCTAAAGCCCGCAGATAGTTGAGCGTTTCATCCACCGTCCAAAACCAGCGCAGCGCTGCCGTATTCCGCGTCATTAAACGGCCTGCTGATTCGTCCTCATAGGATAGTAGCTCTTCAACTTCGGCTCTGTCTTCCGGCTCCATCAACTCAATAAGCCGGTCAGCTTGCTCTTCGTCCAAGTCTTCCAGAAACTCGGCCGCATCGTCCATGGGCAGATCATCCAGCAGATCCGCTAACTTTTCTTCATCAACCGTTTCCAGCACCTCTTGGCGTACCAGACTACCCGTTTCATCCAAGACTTCACTCGCCGTTTTGATAGGCAAGGTGTCAAAAACCAGGGCGGCTTTGTCAGGCGGCAGCTGATCCAAAATATCAGCAATGTCAGCTGGATGGACGTGACTTAACAGACGCTTGATTTTGGATAATTTATTTTTACCGACTAACTTTCCGATTTTTTTTACAGAGGGGATCCTGCTGATTTGCTCTTCCATGTAAACACCACCTGCGATACCTGTGAAGGGAAACGCCTTCGGGATCTTCTGAATCTACGGCGCCGTGAGTTTAAGTTGCTTATTATAACTGCTAATTCCCCAAAGTGCCGGGCGTCCCAGGGTTTTTCAGTAGTCGGGCGTCAAGAGAGTTGAGCCGCGATTTTAGCATCAAATAAACGCCGTGCTGCAGCCAGATTGGAATACCCTAGTTTTT
>PDQY01000173.1 GCA_002746795.1 Chloroflexota bacterium
CTGTTGAAACCGAGTTCTGCCTTCGACAGGCTCAGGCTATACCTGGATAGTGACAAAACGAGCAGCCCCCACTTTTAAAACAGCCTCTTTGTCAGAGGCTATTTTTTTAGAGGATGCAATTTTTCCTCTTTGACGCGTTCTTTTTTACACCGTAATATGTAAGAATACACTGATTTCCAGTTGAGTTAAATCTGATTTTTGAAAGGAGTTTCCCATGAGCAACTTCAGGTTTGAAGCGTGGCCCACTGAGTTTCGTAGTATTAATCAATATTTTGGAGCCAACCCTCAAAATTATGCACAATTTGGTTTACCCGGGCATGAAGGTATTGACATCATGGCTCCCTCAAACAGCAAAGTGTTTGCTGTGGCACCAGGTAAGATAAAATGGATATGGAATAATCCCCAAGGGCACAATTACGGCAACCACGTGCGCATTGAACACATCGATGGCTATGAAACAATTTATGCTCATCTGCAAGAGATCTTTGTGGAGAAAGGGCAGCATGTGGAGGCAGGCAGTCTACTAGGGTTAGCCGATAATACGGGAAACAGCTTTGGTTCACACTTGCATATAACCTTGAAACATAGAGGGGAAACCCAAGGAAACTGGCCCAGCAACATCATCGACCCCACACCATTTTTACTGCCACTTTTAGGGGTGCAAAAACCGGCAGGGCCTTACACTGATAGCTGGGCTTATGGAGATGGGTTATTTATTATTGATGACTTAGCCCAGGTGAATACCGGTGGTATCAATTTAAGGGAAACGCCAAGTGTGCATGGCCGGCTGATTGATATAGTTCCAGGAGGTACTGTTTTAATCATTACAGGACCTAAACGGGGTAAATATTATCCAGTGAAGGTACCAACTGCGGCTCTCAGCCATTCTGAGCCAGCCCCACCTGCAACGGAACCGCAACCCCCAATTGGCTCAAATAAGGAAACGGTTGATGGCTGGGGATTTGCAAACTATCTGCACCGTTCTGGTGATAAAGCAACTGTGGGTCAATATGGTATTAATTTGCGCATAAACCCTCAGCGGTCTGCGCAAAATATTGGGCTCGTCAAAGGGGGCAGTACCATTGATATTCTCGGCAACCAACAAGGGGAATATTGGCCCGTTCGCGTTCACATCAGCCAATTCTCTGGCCCTATCAATATTCCCGATGCCCCAGATATTACTCCCTCACCAATACCTGACCAACCTGATGCCAACACGATCTTGGCATGGGCGTGGAGCAATAATCTCTCTATTGAGGATGACGAGGCTATTTCTGGGCGATTTGGTACGAGTTTGCGGGCAACACCCTCTCGCAGTGGCACACGTATCGGCACGTTGATAGAAGGTGCCCGAGCCAAGGTTGCGGGGAAAACCAGAGGTGAATACACGCCGTTATATGCAGCTAAGGGTAATGTGTCGGAGTTGGTATCCCCGTTGCCAACGGTTGAGCAGCCTGAGGCATTAGCCGCTTCAGAGCCGCAGCCAGCGCCATTGCCTATCCATGATACCACACCGGGTTGGGCGTTTTCTTCGGGGATTGTGGTTTCGGGAGAAACGGCCGTTGTTGAACCCTACGGCCTTAATCTGCGTGATGCACCCAGACGCAATGGCCAGAATATTGGTTATGTTCCGGGGAACGTTCGTATCATTGTCACCGGTGCGCCCCAAGGCGAATACACCCCCGTGCGCGTCGATGATGACATCCTGCAAGCTCCGCTGGGAACAGATCCCACACCGCCAACCACCACCACACCTGGGGTAAATCCCGACCCCGAACCGTTGGGACGTGCAGAAATAGGATTACACGCCTCAGCGGATCCAGATATTCATGATGACGAAGTGCAAGAATTCCAAGAGGCGCGACCGGGCATGATTAAAGTCCTCACGTTTCACAATCCCCACGGCCTTCGCAAACTCATCGACCAACATCCTGATGCCAAATGGGTTGTCCGTGCCTTCTTGGATTTTGGTGGGCGCCATATCAGCCCGCGCCAATTCTTACATGACACCAAAAACGACATGCAGCGCACGTTGAACTTATTGCAGGGTAAAGATGTCGTCATTGAACTGCACAACGAACCGAATCTGAAGCAAGAAGGTCTGTTTTCCTCTTGGGGAGATGGCGCCTCATTTGCCCGTTGGTGGCTGGAGCTTCTGCAATTGTACAAACAAGAGCTGCCCGGATACCGGTTTATTTACCCCGGTTTATCACCCGGCGGAACCGTGGCCAACCTTAAACAAGACCATATCCAGTTCATTGAAGCCAGCCGCGCTGCCGTGGAAGCCGCCGATGGGCTGGGTGTGCATATCTATTGGTCCAATGTTTATCCTATGCAGCGAGGCCTGGATGTGCTTGACGACTATATCGCCCGCTTTCGCTACAAGCCGATTTATGTGACCGAAGCCAGCAACAACAAGAGCGGAACGGCCGTTTACATAAAAGGTCGTCAATACATAGAGTTTTGGCAAGAACTGCAAACACGCCCCACCGTACAAGGCGTGACCTACTTTATAGCTTCCGCCAGTAATCCAGCATTTAAAGAAGAAATTTGGGTCGGACGCGGCATCGGCAAAATTGTAGGCAGACGTTGATAAAACTAGTCACTTTTGCCCAAGATTTTAGATACAGATATGAGACTTTATGCCTACTCAAAATCCAGGCATTGACAAGCCAGTGGTGACTGGCTATAATCCGCTGGCTAGGTAGGCTGAGTTGCTGTTGAGAAAGCACTTTACTTTCAAAAAAAGAAGATAGGTATAGTGTGGTGAGAAACAACTAGAGGGGAGTTTCACTCTATTGTTCACTCTGAGGAATATGTTTAAGTAAAACCCTTACTTGATTTCTCTAAACAACGGTACATCCAGAGTTACGAAACAATTAACTCGGCCGTGTCCACATTGATATGTGTGACGGTCGAGTTTTTTTCTTGAAAATCAATATCCCATTTTTGGAAGAGTTTATTAAGTATGTCGAGCGAAGATGCACAATTTTTACAAGAATTATTAGATCAGCATGATTATGAATTGCCCAAGGTTGGCGATATCCGTAAAGGCATTATTGTTGCCATTAATAACCAGGGTGTCATTATCGATCTAGGCTTAAAACGTGACGGCTTAGTCCCCCCCACCGATTTAAGCAAATTGTCTGACGAAGACCGGGCTGCCCTCAAAGTTAACGATGAGATTCCTGTTTTCATCCTCAACACCGAACAGCCAGACAGCCTCATCGTCTCCATTAACATGGCGATGCTCAATCAAGATTGGATTGAAGCAGAAGCCCTGATGGAAAGTGGTGAGATCATTGAAGGGGAAGTGATTGGCTACAATAAAGGCGGGGCAATCATCCCTTACGGCCGTTTACGCGGCTTCGTCCCAGCTTCCCATCTCTCTGAACTAACACCTGGCATGAGTGATCGTAAACGCCAGCAAAAACTGGCGAAATTGCGTGGCGAAAAATTGCCCGTCAAGATCATTGAAGTAGATCGGCGGCGGCGGCGGCTGGTGTTTTCACAACGTGATGCGCAGAAAGAATGGGAAGAAAAACGCAAAGGCGAACTTCTAGACAAACTCAACGAAGGTGACGTTCTGACAGGACGTGTCAGTGGCTTGCGCGACTTTGGTATCTTCGTAAACTTGGGTGGCGCTGATGGTTTGGTTCACATCTCTGAACTGGCCTGGCATCGCATCGATCATCCCCGCGAAGTCGTCAAAGTGGGGGACGAAATCGAAGTTGTCGTTTTAAAACTAGACCGGCAAGAACAACGTATCAGTTTGAGCCGCAAAAAAGTGCTGGCGAATCCCTGGGATTCCGTTGAAGAACGTTACGAAGTCAACCAATTAGTCGAAGGAACCATTACCCGCATTTTAGACTACGGCGCCTTCGCTGAAATCGAACCAGGTATCGAAGGGTTGCTCCACGTTTCACAGCTATCCCGCACAAACGTCGAAAACGTCCGTGAAGTGGTGAAAGAAGGTGAAACCCATTTATTGCGCGTCGTTAGCATCGACCCTCGCCGCCAACGCATTGGGTTGAGCCTAAAAGCAGTCACAGCTCAAGAACAAATTGAGTGGATGGCTGAACACATGGCACAACAAGAAGCAACCGCCGAAGTTGAAGAGGCTGTCGAAGAAAAAGTAGATGAAGAAGCCCTCGCTGCTGCGGCCGAAGCTGTAGCCGACACGGCACCAACTACAGAAGAAGAGTAAATTTATTTATGGCGAATAGCAAAGATAAGCTTGAAGTTGAAGGCACCGTTATAGAGTTGTTGCCCAATACGCAATTTAAAGTTGAATTGGACAATGGGCATCAGGTTTTAGCCTATCTCTCTGGTCGGATGCGCAAGTATTACATCCGCATCTTACTGGGTGACCGGGTACGCCTGGAAATGACACCTTACGATCTGGAGCGCGGTCGCATCACTTACCGCTACCATCGCAACCGTCGTCCACAAAACAACGACTAAACTTCAAGTGAAGAATTGGCGATGAAATAACATACGACATGACATCGTCAGTTTCCAGGAACGGTCAGGAAACGACTTCGTCGTCTCATTTAATTTCCATTCCTAAGCAAACACATTTTTCAAAAGTAAAAGCCGCAGCGTCTCAACGTTGTGGCTTTTTTGGTATAACACCAGTGAACTTTTTTTGTGTTACACCAGGGGTCTTTTTTGGTGTTACCCTAGAGGGGGGCTAAATTTTGGCTAACAAGGCTTGACGACGTAGCTCACCCAATCCCGTACTTGCAGTTTCTCCATCACACAACCACCAGCCTCAACAACGGCCGTTTCCACCCCATCCCCCTGCTCTTCAATGATACCACTCAGAATTAAACGGCCGTTCTCCCCCGCATAGCTCATCAACCCATCACGCGCCAACAAATTGATAATCACCGGCGCCAAAATATTGACCACAACCACATCCCAGCCCTTTTCAGCCACCTGCTCCAGCCTCCCCTCAAACAACGAAATCTGCTCAGTCACACCATTCCGCTCAGTATTCTCTTGAGCCGCTTTCACCGCCAACGGATCCGTATCAAAAGCCAGAAGCCGTGCTGCGCCTAACTTGGCAGCAGCAATAGCCAAAATGCCAGAGCCCGTCCCCACATCCAGCACCGTCATGCCAGGCTGCACCATATCGGCCAACGCCCGCATACACATCTGCGTGGTAGGATGCAGCCCCGTGCCAAATGCCATGCCAGGATCAAGCGCCAACACCACATCATCCGGCTGCAAACCATCCTCGCCATCCCCCACATCCTCAATGCTAGTCCAACTGGGCTGAATCCAAATCTTACCGCCTATGCGAAAGGGTCGGTAATGCGCTTTCCAGGCATTAGCCCAATCTTGATCCTCAAGTTTACGGAATGTAGGCGGCGGGAGGGGATACAAACGGCCGTATTGGTACATAATCTCTTCAATACGCTGCCGAAATACTGGCGTATCATTTTCCTCAGAAACGTAAATTTTGACAGTAACAGCAGGTTCTAGCGCATTGGGAGCCAGATCCGCCATGTCACCCAACTGCTCCAGCACCACACTCTCTTGATGCGCAAACGGCTTGAGCGCCTCAGCTATCGCCTCAGCCCCTTCGCCATCAGTGACAACGCTTACTTCCAGCCAATACATTTAGAGACCTAACGCATCCCTCACATGGCCAAAGAAGCCACGTTCACGCTGCGGTACCACCTCCTTACCCAACGTGTCAGCTAATTTCGTAAACAACTCTCGCTGTTCATCACTCAGCTTCTTGGGAATCCCCACATGCACCAACACATGCTGATCCCCCCGACCCAAATCAGCCCCCCGGCCGCTGCGATCCAATTTAGGCACCCCCTGATGCCTCAACTTAAACACCTTGCCCGACTCAGTGCCAGGAGGAATAGTGAGCGTTGCTTCGCCATCAATTTTAGGCACCTTAACCTCATCACCCAAAGCAGCCTGGGCTACATTAATTTCCAGGTCAATCCAAATATCATTGCCCCGTCGTTCAAAGAACTCATGTTTTGCAACGTGAATGATGACATACAAATTTCCAGGCGGGCCACCATCAACGCCAGGCGAGCCCTCACCAGATAGACGAATTTGCGTATCATTGTCTACACCAGACGGCACCTTGACTGACAGCGTACGTGTTTCTTGAATCAATTTATGCCCATGACAGGTAGAACAAGGAGTCTCAATCACCTCACCCGTACCCCGGCAATTGGAGCAAGTTGTGACATTGACAAACGACCCCAGCAAAGATTGTTGCACCCGACGCACTTCACCGCTGCCTTCACACGCGGGGCAGCGCTTTGGCGTTGAACCTGGTTCAGCACCAGACCCGTGACAGGCAGGGCACATCGCCGGTCGCTCAACCTCAATCTCCTTCTCCACACCAAAAACCGCTTCTTCAAACGAGATTCTTAAATCATACCGTAGATCCGCCCCTCGTTTGGGACCCCGCCGCTGTCGGCGGCCACCGCCCCCAAATGCACCCCCGAAAAACTCTTCAAAAATGTCGGCCACACTGCCAAAGCCACCCTCAAAGCCACCTCCGGGAAAGCCACCCATGCCTTCCATGCCCGCATGACCAAAGCGGTCATAACGCGCTCGCATATTGTCATCAGAAAGCACTTCATAGGCTTCATTGATCTCTTTGAATTTTTCGCCTGCCCCAGCGCTTTTATTCACATCCGGGTGGTATTGGCGAGCCAAGCGGCGGTATGATTTTTTTAGTTCATCTTTGCTGGCGTTTCGGTTAACGCCAAGCACTTCGTAATAATCTCGTTTGTCTGCCATAAAACAGTGAAAGCAGGTGACACACAAGCGTGTCACCTGCTGATAAAAATTGTGCTTATTTTAAATTATTCGCTAAATTCGCCTTCGATCACGTCGTCATCGTCATCACCTGAAGGACCAGCACCAGGATCTCCACCAGGGAAACCACCCGCTTCAGGGCCAGCCGGCCCCCCTTGTTGTTGATACATCGCAGCACCTGCCTGCTGCAAAACATTTTGCAGCTGTCCAGCAGCGTCTTTCATGGCTGCGGTATCTCCCCCTTCCAAGGCTGATTTGACAACATCAATTTGGGCTTGCACTGCGGCTTTCTGCTCCTCAGGAATTGTTTCAGCATTGTCAGCCAGGAATTTCTCAGCAGCATACACAGAAGAGTCAGCCATATTGCGGGCTTCCACATCTTCCTTGCGCTTCAAATCGTCAGCCGCATGTTGTTCAGCATCGCGTACCATTTGGTCGATTTCTGCATCTTGCAGACCGCTAGATGGAATAATTTGCATCGCTTGTTCGCGGCCGGTGGCTTTGTCTTTTGCTGTCACATTCAAGATACCATCTGCATTGATGTCGAAGGTCACTTCAATTTGGGGCACACCACGTGGTGCAGGCGGAATGCCATCCAGGATGAATTTACCCAGGCTCTTGTTGTCAGCAGCCATGGGGCGTTCACCTTGTGTCACATGAATTTCCACCTGTGTCTGGCTATCAGCGGCTGTAGAAAAGACCTGGCTCTTGCGGGTGGGAATGGTCGTATTGCGGTCAATCAACGGGGTAGCCACACCACCCAACGTTTCGATGCTTAAGGTCAACGGAGTTACGTCGAGCAGCAGCACGTCTTTCACATCGCCACCAAGCACGCCACCTTGAATAGCAGCACCAACACCTACAACCTCGTCAGGATTCACACCTTTATGCGGCTCCTTGTTAAAGAATTTCTTGACAGCATCTTGAATGGCTGGCATACGAGTCATACCACCCACCAGGACAACCTCCGTAATTTCAGAGGTGGAGAGGCCAGCATCTTTTAAGGCTTGACGGCAAGGCTCGATAGAACGACGAACCAAATCTTCTGTTAGTTGTTCCAGTTTGGCGCGAGTTAATTTCAAGTTGAGATGTTTTGGACCGGTGGCGTCTGCGGTGATGTAGGGCAGATTCAGTTCTGTCTGCATCATGGTGGACAGTTCGATTTTTGCTTTTTCGGCTGCTTCTTTGAGGCGCTGCAATGCCTGGCGGTCACCGCGCAAGTCGATGCCTTGATCCATTTTGAACTGCTCGGCAGCCCAATCAATAATTTTCTGATCGAAGTCATCGCCACCGAGGAAGGTATCCCCATTGGTGGATTTCACTTCAAATACGCCATCACCAACTTCCAAGATAGAAATATCGAAGGTGCCGCCGCCCAAGTCATAGACAGCGATCATTTCGTCTTTGTCATTGCCAATGCCGTAAGCTAAAGCAGAGGCTGTGGGCTCGTTGACAATCCGCAGCACTTCCAAACCAGCGATTTTACCGGCGTCTTTGGTCGCCTGACGTTGGCTGTCGTTGAAGTAAGCCGGCACGGTAATGACAGCTTGGGTCACTGTTTCACCCAGGTAAGCTTCTGCATCTGTCTTGATTTTTTGCAGGATCATGGCGGAAACTTCTGGCGGGGAGTATTCGCGTTCGTTCATGACGACGCGGATATCACCATTGGGTGCCTTGCGAATTTCGTAGGGCACATAACCACGGGCACGTTCCACTTCCGGGTCATCATATTTGCGCCCCATAAACCGTTTCACAGAGTAGATGGTGTTGGTGGGGTTGACAACAGCCTGGCGTTTTGCCACCTGGCCTACCAGACGTTCACCTGTCTTGGGGTTTACTGCAATGATGGATGGGAAGGTACGGTTGCCTTCAGCACTGGGAATAACAACAGGTTCGCCGCCTTCCATTACGGCCGCTACAGAGTTTGTTGTACCTAAGTCGATACCAATTATTTTGCTCATTATCTTATTTCCTCATTTCTTTGACGTTCATATTAACTTGTCGTTCGACGAAGGACAAATGACCAATGGCCAATTTTCGTCCTTCGTCGTTCGTCGTTGGCCAGGCATGAATGGGTCATCAAGCCATTACGCTGCGACCTTCACTAAAGACGGCCGTACAACCCGGTCGCCAATTTTGTATCCTTTTTGTAGTTCTTCGGTAACTACACCGCTTTCGTATTCGTCTGATTCTTCTTGCATGATGGCTTCATGGCAGTTGGGATCGAATGCTTCACCTACAGCTTCGATGGGAACCACGTTTAGGCTTTCCAAAATGCCAATCAATTTGCGGTTGACCATTTCTACCCCAGCAAACCAGCTGTCTTCGCTGATGGCCTCTGGCACGTTGGCCAGGGCACGTTCAAAGTCATCGATAACGGGCAGCAGGCGGGTGGCCATGTCGGTCGTTGCCCGAACCTGGATGTCTACACGCTGTTTTTCCATGCGTTTACGGGCGTTGGCAAATTCTGCCTGTGAACGCATCCAGCCATCTAAGTTTTTAGCTGCTTCTTCTTTAGCAGCTTCTAACTGCTCTTCAAGGGTGGGTTCTTTTTCTTCTTCGGATTCGGCGGGAAAGTCCTCAGAAACGGCCGTTTCCTCCGCCTCATCTGCCATTACCTCAACCTCTTCTTGTGGGGTTGTTTCTTCTGCTTGTTGTTCTTCACTCACGGATTAACCTCTTCATCTACAGATATTCCTTCTGGAAGTCCTTCCAGGTAATAATCATAAACCAAATCACTCATTAAATTAGCCACATAGCGCACTGCCGCCACATTGTGTCCATACGGCATGCGTGTGGGGCCAATCACCGCCACTGTGCCGCTAAACTGCTCCACCACACCATAGCGGGACAAGATAATGGTGCAATCCTTTAGCTCTTCCCAGCGGCCTTCACCACCAATAAGCACCTGCACACCCCGGTTGTTGGTGGAATCTGTGCCAGAAATGACATCAGCCAACAAGCTGCGCTCTTCCAGGACACGTACAGCCTGTCTAGTTCCTTCATCTTCTAACAAATTCACCAGACCATCGCGGTAAAAATTGCTAATGGCACGGCTATCGACTCGTTTGATAACGTCCAAAATCAGGTCTGTCACTTCGCTTTCTAATGTGTCCAACCTTGAGCGCATGAGCTGAATTTCGTCTAAGCCAGCATTGGCAAACATCTCATTCAAGCGATCAGCCACAGTGCTTAAACGCATTTGCGGCAATGGTTCGGCCAAGGTCAACATTTGCTGGGTCACTTCACCGCCGACCAACACCACAATCATCAAGACCAGGCAACCTTGTGTGGAGATGAGTTGAATATGCTTAAATCGGTTCACTCGCCACTGTGGTGCCGTAACAAAACTGGCTCCCTGTGACGTGTGTGCCAGGATCGCAGCGGCAAGCTGCATCCACTGATTCAAATCTAATCGGGATTGATGGAATTGATGCCGGATCATTTGTTGTTCATGTACGGGCAAGCGAAACTCGCCTAACAGCTTCTGCACAAAATACCGATACCCCAGTTCAGTAGGCGTACGCCCGGCTGAGGTATGAAGCTGCACCAAATATCCCAACTCACCTAGAGCAGCCAGTTCATTGCGCACCGTGGCAGAACTAACGCCCATTTCAAAGCGATCAACCAGGGTGTTTGAGCTAACTGGCAGTCCCGTTTCGATGTATGTGCGAATAACCAAATCAAGAATCCGTTCTTGCCGCTCAGTTAATGGTTGAAACATGTGGATTTTTCACGAAAAAGACGAACTGTTTAGTTCGCCCTATTTACTCATTTATTTAGGTTTAGGACTGACGATTAAATAAGTTGTGGAATGGTATCGTCAGCCCTCAGAAACGGTACCATTCACATTTGTTCAAATTATTTAGTTACCGCCCCTTAGCACTCGACTGTTCAGAGTGCTAATGGTGTACTCCAAATATCATAACATGGGGATAGATCAGCGTCAAATAAGAAGCGTGTTAGATTTTCGTTGTATTATTTAATTTCCGTTCTGAAACAGTTTTAAGCAAGGTGGGATTTGATGGCGTTGGCCACATCGTAGGGGATGCCGGGCACGGAGGCGATTTCTTCTACTGTTGCCTGGCGCAGCTCGTCGAGGGAGCCAAAATGGGAGAGCAGCATTTTACGTCGTTTGGGGCCAATGCCGGGCACACTGTCTAAAATCGAGGCGACGCCTACTTTGGCACGGCGCTTGCGGTGCCCTTCGTTGGCAAAGCGGTGGGCTTCGTCGCGCACGCGCTGCACCAGGTAGAAGCCTTCTGAGCGACGCGGCAGTAAAATGGAAACCTTTTTGTCGGGGACAAATAGTTCCTCTTCTTGCTTGGCAAGGCCCGCCAGCGGTACCTCGTTCTCAAGGCCAAATGCTTTGAGTACGGCCACGGCCATGGACAACTGCCCTTTGCCACCATCGACAATGAGCAAATCGGGCAGAAGTGCCCAGGCGGTTTCTTTTTTCTGTTTGCCGATTTGGCCAGGGTCGTGGAGTTCGCCGGCCAATGAATCTTTGTAGCGCTGGAAGCGGCGGGTGAGGACTTCTTTCATGGCGCCGTAATCGTCGTTGCCAACGGTTTTGATGTTGAAGCGGCGGTAGTCGCTCTTTCTGGGTGCGCCTTGCACAAATACCACCATGGAGGCCACTGTTTGTGTGCCCTGGGTGTGGCTGATGTCGTAGCACTCGATGCGGGCGGGGGGCGCAGGTAGTGCCAGCGATTGTTGCAATTCCGACATGGCGGTGACGTGCTTGGAGCGATCTGCTTGCCACTGCTGACGGATGGTGTTTAGGGTGTCGGCGGCGTTGCGGGAGGCCATCTCGACAAGATCTTTTTTCATGCCGCGTTGAGGAACGGTAAGGGAGACTTTGGTGCTGCGTTTCTGCTTGAGCCACGATTCAATGACCATCGCCTCGGACACTTCATGGGGCAGCAGCACTTCTTTGGGGATGTGCGCCGCTTCATCGTAGAACTGGGTGAGGAAATCTTGCAGCACGTCGGGGTCTGCTTCGTCCTCGGTGCCTTCAAGCATGAAGTATTCGCGGCCAATGAGTTTGCCATGCCGGATGAAGAAGACTTGCACACAAGCGTCGCCTTTCTCGCGGGCAAAGGCAATCACGTCTTGGTCGGCGTTAGCGGCGGAGATTACTTTTTGCCTGGCGACTATTTTGGAAACGGCCGTTAACTGGTCTCGGTACTCCGCTGCTTTCTCAAACGCCAAATTCTCAGCCGCCTCGGTCATCTTGGTTTCTATGTTTTGGATGATGTGTTCGGAACGGCCGTTTAAGAAATCCATTAGCTCTTTAATCATGGCACGGTACTGCTCTCGGTTGACGGCACCGATGCAGGGGCCATGGCACAGCTTGATGTCATAGTAGAGGCAGGCGCGGCTGTCAGTGCCGGTGATATGGCGATCACAGGTGAGGTAAGGGAAGATTTTACGCAGCAGGTCGAGTGTTTGATGCACTGCCCACACTGAGGTGTACGGCCCAAAATAGCGGGAGCCATCCCGTTCCATGCGCCGCGTCACCATTACCTTGGGGAAATCATCTTGCCACAGCACTTTGATGTATGGATAGCGCTTGTCGTCCTTGAGGCGAATGTTGTAGCGGGGTTGGTGTTTCTTGATGAGCGTGTTTTCCAGCAGCAGCGCTTCTAGTTCTGAATCGGTGGTGATGATTTCGATGTCAGCTACTTCGCGGCGCAGGCGTTGGGTCTTGATGGAATCGACGTGTTTGTGGAAGTAGGAGCGCACCCGATTGCGCAGGTTAATGGCTTTGCCCACGTAGATGATGGTGTTGTATTTGTCTTTGTGCAGGTAAACGCCAGGGGTGGCGGGCAATGTTTTGAGGATTTCCTGAACGTGTTCGGGAGGTGTGTAAGCCATGCGCAAGATTATAGCTCATTTGGTCGGGAAGGTGGAAGGATGAAGGGGAACGGCCGTTATCTTGAGTAACTAAATCGCTGATATAAAGCTGTGCTGTTCACCCTGTGCCTGGCGGCAGGCGTCATTAGGTTATGGTGTCGCGCGTACCGGGCTGCTGAACTGTTACAGTTTACATAATAATGAAAGACGGATGTGTAAATCGCAATACTGGCTCCTCCCAAAGTACCGCGATGCTCCGGCGGCTGGCGCCAAAGTTGCCCATCGTCTCTGCTTGCGTTATCGTTTGACATCGGTATCTTATGGGGCAATTATGATTCTTAGCCAACATCCAGAGTATGAGAAGTATCTTGCAGATCGCGCATTTACGGAAGCGGTCTGGGTGGAGTTGGCTCTGTGGGTTGAGGAGCATGAAGCGGAAAGCCAACAATTGAAAACGGCCGTTTCGCGCTTAATCGCTCTGGGCAAGCAATACAACCAAATCATGTGGCAGGCATTTCCATTCTGCCGGATGTGTCTCGGGGGCTGCTGCGTCGTGGGTGCTTCTGAGGTGACAGCGATGGATGCCGCTGCTTTATTCGTCTTGGAGGAAACGCTGCCCGAACTCCCACAGCAAACACGCCATGATGAGCGTGCCTGCATTTACCTGGGCGACCGCGGCTGCACCTGGCCTGCCCTATGGCGGCCGCTGAAATGCATGCTCTTTTTTAGCCTGGGTCGTGGCCATTGGCAGCTTGAATCTTCTGACAAACGGTATGATGAGCT
>PDQY01000174.1 GCA_002746795.1 Chloroflexota bacterium
TGAAGCAACCAGCTTCCGCTTCGATGGCTCTGACCTAATGCCCGGTGAGGTAGGTGCTGGCTCCTTCTGGACTGGTATGACCGACTACGTTTCTGGTGCGGCTGACCTGGATACCGTCGTGAACGAGATTGACGCCTCCTGGCCCTAAGCCCCAAGCAGATTCTTAACATAAAGCTTCACGTAAACAGTGGGCAGAAGCCCTGCCCACTGTTTACCACACTTTTTGATATATTTAGTAGCTTTTTGTCTTGTTGAGGAAGGAGGAACAGCACTATGCAGCAAACTGAAGCGAAAGCTCCTGAAACCAGTGGTGCCAAACTACTTGCCCTTATTGGTCGCATTGCATTTGCCATTGCTATCCCGGTCACTGCATTTTGGGTGCTATACGAAGGGTTCCTGTTTTTAAGCAGCAGTGATGCACCTCAGGCAGCCATTGTACTGGTAGCGATTGTTTGGGGTGTAGGTGGTGTAGCTGCCTTGTATTGGATCTTCAATTGGTTGGTTGAACAATTGCCGACTGAATGGACTGCACGCTTACAACCGTTTGTTTTTGTAGGGCCGGCAATGGCGATCCTGATTTGGTATCTTACACTGCCAGTTTACCGCACATTTTGGTTGAGCTTGTTTGACAGAGATGGTTTTCCAGTCGGATTCTCTGTGTTCAAGCCGTGGACATGGCTTGAGGGTATCCAAAGTGAATCGTTTGTTGGTTTCCAAAACTATGCCGAGCTTTTCTCTGAACGGCTGTTGCAAGAGGCACTAAGCAACAATCTCATGTGGATTGTATTCGGCAGCACCCTCTCCGTCATCATTGGTTTGCTGGTTGCTGTATTAGCAGATCGCAGTAAGTCTGAACGTTTTTCTAAAGCGCTCATTTTCTTGCCGATGGCCATTTCCTTTGTGGGTGCAGGCGTTATTTGGAACTTCATGTATGAGATGCGTCCACCTGGAGAAGCACAAATTGGCGTGTTTAATGCCATTGCCGTCGCTCTTGGAGGTGAGCCACATCCTTGGGATAAATGGGTGGATATTGCGCCCTGGAACAATCTCTTCCTGATTTTGATAGTTATCTGGTTGCAAACAGGCTATTCGATGGTGTTGTTCTCAGCTGCATTGAAGGGTATTCCACATGAGTTATTGGAAGCCGGGCGTGTAGATGGAGCTAATGAAGTACGCATCTTCTTTAATATCACAGTTCCGTATATTCGTCCCACAATCATTACGGTGTGGACAACGATTGTGATATTTACGTTGAAAATATTTGACGTCGTATGGGTGATGACAGGTGGCCAATTTGGTACTCACGTGATTGCCACCCAATTCTATAGGCTATCATTTACAGCGCGAAATTCGGGTGTTGGTTCAGCGATTGCTATCATCTTGTTGCTAACGGTAATCCCCGTCTTGGTTTACAACTTGCGCCAATTCGGCGAGCAGGAGGGATTTTAAGATGAAAAGACAAAAATTGACGGGATTCTTATTCGTCAACGGTTTTCTCCTTTTGATTGTCATTCTTTGGAGTATTCCTACAATAGGTTTGTTGATCTCTTCTTTTAGACTCCCTTTTGATGTTCAAACTTCTGGATGGTGGACGGTCTTTCCACACCGATCCTGGGAAACGGTTTCTGTGATCGAAAATCCCAGAGAGGAACTGGGCGTTGATCCAAATGCTGTCATGCAAATCGAAGGCGTCTCGGGAACGTTTGAGGAGTTCCGTGAGGGTGTAGACATGGGGGATGTGCGTGTGACATGGATTGGCAATAAACGAATTGGCCGTGTGGAAATTCAGGAACAAGTATGGTCTGTTAATTGGGATTTCACATTGCAGAATTATGAAACAGTAATCTTTGGTAAGGATACGGAGATTCAAAATCCTGACAACAGCACGACGGTGGTTCCGGGCCAGGATATGAAACAAGCATTTTTGAACAGCCTGGCAGTGGCAGTGCCCTCAACGGTGATTCCGATTTTGATTGCGATGTTTGCTGCCTATGCTTTTGCCTGGATGAAGTTCCCCTTGCGCCGGTGGTTCTTTATCATGATGGTGGCTTTACTGGTTGTGCCCTTGCAAATTGCGCTAGTTCCCATTTTAAGCGACTATAACACCTTGGGTATCAATGGTGAGTTTTTGTCAGTGTGGCTGGCACATACGGGCTTTGGTTTAGCTTTAGCAACCTATTTATTCTACAATTATATCTCTACGCTGCCCCGAGAAACGTTGGAATCAGCATTTATTGATGGGGCATCCCACTTTACGGTGTTTATTCGCCTGGTGCTGCCATTGTCAGTGCCAGCTTTAGCCTCTTTTGCTATTTTCCAATTCCTCTGGGTTTGGAACGACTATCTAGTGGCCCTGGTATTCTTGGGCGCTGACCCTACCAAGAAGGTATTGACCCAGCGTTTGGATGATCTGACGGGTACTTTTGGTAATGCCTGGCATTTATTAACGGCCGGTGCGTTTGTCACCATGATTTTGCCAATGATTGTGTTTATTGCCTTGCAACGGTACTTTGTTCGTGGGCTGATGGCTGGATCGGTTAAGGGGTAATCTGTATTGGAGAATCGGTGAGCGGTAATCAGTTTACGGTATGTGGTATGCGGAATACGAAAAATAAGAGTACTGCCGTTTGTTGTGGTGCTTTTTCCTTCTGAGATAGGTGTATTGTATGGCAGGGTTATGGTATCAGGATGCAGTGTTTTACCAGATGTATATTCGGGCTTTTGCTGATAGTAATGGGGACGGTCACGGTGATTTTCGTGGGGCAATCAGTAAGTTAGATCATGTACAGTCTTTGGGCGTGAATTGTATCTGGGTGATGCCGCATTATGCGTCACCATTAAAAGATGATGGCTACGATATTTCTGATTATCGCAAGGTCCATCCTGATTATGGCACACTTGAGGATTTCAAGGCGTTTGTCGATGCAGCGCATGAACGGGGTTTGAAGGTAATCACGGATTTAGTCATGAACCATACGTCTGACCAGCATCCCTGGTTCCAGGCGGCGCGGCAGGATAAAAACTCGCCGTATCGTGATTACTATGTGTGGAGCGATACTGGCACCGAGTATGCAGAAACGCGCATTATTTTCCTGGACGATGAACCGTCGAATTGGAGCTATGACGAGGTGGCAGGGCAGTATTTCTGGCATCGGTTCTACCGCAGCCAGCCCGATTTAAATTACGATAATCCCCAAATCCATGAGGAAATGTTTAATGTGATGCGCTTTTGGCTCGATATGGGGCTAGATGGTTTTCGCGTGGATGCGATTCCGTATTTGTATGAACGGGAAGGCACCAGTTGTGAAAATCTGCCGGAAACCCACGAATTTTTGAAGAAGATGCGCCAGATGGTGGATACAGAATATCCGGGAACGCTGCTGATTGCAGAAGCAAACATGTGGCCGGAAGATCTGCTGCCTTATTTTGGCACAGTGGAGGAACCGGAGTTCCCTATGTGTTTCCACTTTCCGATTATGCCGCGGTTGTACCAATCTTTGAAGGCGGGGGATAAGACGCCAATTGTGGATATTTTGAATGCTACGCCAGCCATCCCGGAAGGCACCCAGTGGACGACTTTCTTGCGTAATCATGACGAACTGACGCTGGAAATGGTGACGCCGGAAGTGCGGCAATGGATGTGGGAGCAGTATGCGCCAGAACCACGAATGCGCCAAAATTTGGGTATTCGGCGGCGGCAAGCAGCGCTGCTGGACAATGACAAGCGGCGCTGGTTTGTGCTGAATGCGATGTTCCTTTCTTTGCCGGGTGTGCCCATTGTGTATTACGGCGATGAGATTGGCATGGGCGACAATATCTGGCTGCCGGATCGGCATGGCTGCCGCACGCCCATGCAGTGGGACAACAGCAAGAATGCTGGTTTTTCGACAGCGGATGAAACGTATTATCCTGCCAACAATGATGAGGTGTTTGGCTACCACAGTGTGAATGTGGCAGCGCAGGAAAATGATCCAGATTCTTATTTGATTTGGACGCGCTTTTTGTTGAAGAGGCGGCGGGAATTGGCTGCCTTACGGCGTGGGGATTTTGCGTTTGTGGAGACGCGGAATGAGGCTGTGTTAGCTTATCGTCGTTTTCTTGAGAAGGAAGGTGTTCTTTGTCTGTTCAACTTAAGCGAAACGCCGCAATCGTTTACCCTGCACTGTGAGCGTGTAAATTTGTTATCCAAAGGTAAGGGCAAGTTGTCGGGTGAGATTGAGATGCCACCTTTGTCTGCTTATTGGTTGCAATGAACTTTGAGAGGTCAACGGGCTTTATGTTTCCCACCCTCTGTCGTCGCCTTTGTGATAGATAGTTCAGATTGTCGATGAAAATTGAAGTATCTGCCATCCTGGAACAGCTACTGGCTGGTCCTTTGCGGGGCATGGAACAGCTCGAGCAGCAGATTTTTGCCCTGCGTTTTCACCAATATTTGCCAGATGTAGAACGGCCGTTACGCCAGCTTTATGGTCAGCGAGAAGATTATGACGCCTGGTTGAACCGCTTTCTCACCCTCGCTGCCAAAGCGTACGCAGCTCGCCCCGCCCCCCTGCGCCTACTTGACTTGAAACGAGCAGCAGAACCCGACTGGTTCCAACAAGCCAGCATGATGGGCTATGTGTGTTACGCAGACCGCTTTGCTGACGATTTGAACGGCATTACCGAGAAAATCCCGTACCTCAAAGAACTAGGTATCACCTACCTGCACCTCATGCCTTTGCTTAAGCCCCGTCCTGGTGCCAATGATGGCGGTTACGCTGTCATGGATTATCGAGCCGTGGACGATAAACTGGGCAGCATGGATGATTTGGCGCATTTAACGGCTCAACTGCGGGCAGAAGGCATAAGCCTGTGTATCGATTTGGTGTGCAATCACACCGCCAAAGAACACGCCTGGGCGCAAAAAGCGATGGCCGGCGATTCCCACTATCAGGCTTACTATCACCTGTTCCCCGACCGCACCATGCCCGACCAATACGAGCAAACGGTGCGTGAAATCTTCCCTGAATTCAAATCCGGCAGTTTCACCTACTACAAAGCCATCGACAAATGGGTATGGACTACTTTCAACGAGTTTCAATGGGATCTCAACTACGCCAACCCGGCTGTCTTTGGCGAAATGCTAGACACCATGCTTTTTCTAGCCAATCAAGGAGTAGACGTGCTGCGCCTCGACGCGGTAGCATTTATGTGGAAGCGGTTGGGAACCGACTGTGAAAATCAACCAGAAGCCCACGCCATACTGCAAGCATTCCGAGCCTTGAGCCGGATAGCTGCCCCGGGATTGCTGCTCCAGGCAGAAGCTATCGTGCCGCCGTCGCAATTGGTGACCTACCTGGGACGGGGAGAAGCCACCAACAAGGAATGTGAAGCAGCTTACCACAATGTCTTTATGGTGATGCTGTGGAGCAGTTTGGCCGAACGGAAGGTGGCACTGATGACCCACGCCTTGCAAAAAATGCCGCCGATTCCCTCTGGCACCTCCTGGCTCAGTTATGTGCGCTGTCACGATGACATCGGCTGGGCAGTGACTGAAGAAGATGCAGAGGCAGTGGGCTTAAATGGTTACTTGCATCGCTCATTTTTGAGTGATTTTTATAATGGAGATTTTTCAGGCTCCTTTGCCTGTGGCGCTACTTTCCAGTTTAACCCCCGCACAAATGATCGGCGCATCAGTGGCACCTGTGCCTCTTTAGCCGGTCTGGAAAAGGCTTTAGCACAAGAGGATAGGCATGAGATTGATTTGGCTGTGCGCCGGATTCAGCTCCTCCACAGCATGATATTTGCTTTTGGCGGTATCCCCTTGCTATACATGGGTGATGAGATTGGCTTGCTCAACGATGACAGCTATTTAGCTGATCCGCACCTGGCGGATGATAACCGTTGGCTGCACAGACCGAAAATGGATTGGGCGTTAGCAGCACAGAGGGAGGATCGTTCCAATGTAAACGGCCGTTTATACCAATCACTCATCTCCCTCATCCAGGCACGCAAACGTACACCCGCCCTCCACGCCGAAGCACCCGCCTACGCCGTATGGAGCCACAACGAAGCCGTCTTTGCCCTGCTCCGGGAAAGCCCACGGGGTCGAGTGCTAATCCTGGGCAATTTCAGCGAACAACCACAAACCGTGCCAGCTTATCGTCTACAAGAAATGCATTTTGGCGGGCAACTGCTGGAATGCCTCAACCAACGCCCCGTCGAAGGCTGTCATGACGTCCAACTAGAACCGTACCAGTCCGTCTGGTTACAAGCGCAATCCTAAATTTAATTGATTGATATTCATTCAGAGGCACGCTGTGCCCAATTTGAGTGAGATCCCAATTTGGGAGCAAGCGAGACACAATAGGCCTTCATAGAGTTGGCAAACAAGCAGAACAGATTACAATGTAATAATCATCTTGCATTTAGGAGCGATGCTCGATAAAAACAATCTCCGTTTTGAGATCTGTAACTTTACCAAAACCCCTGTGATGGATAAGCACAGAATGCATTTACAATTATCACAAAAGGAGTGAAACAAATGAAAGCAATACTAAAAATATTTAGTAGTTTCGTAGCCTTCGGCTTATTGGCGTGGGTATTGACACTCACCCCTACAGCAAAAGAGCAAAATGGTAACGCCCAGCGTGGGCAAAGTGGTTTTTCATCAGCCACAGCCAATGACGACTTCTCGATTACGGTAGGCAAACCAGTAACGCCAACACTCACCCAAGCAGTGCGGGATTTGCCCCCCCCCACCATCGAACCGACACTGGATCGTGAAATCAACCCGCGTATGTCACTTTCCCTGGGCAACACAAACTACAATCCTGCTCTTGGCCCCGATCCCTTGTTATCGGTGCAGGCAGATGCGGCTAACCGCGCCCTCGATGCCTTCGACACGCCCCTCTTCAACTTTGATGGGCAAGGTTATACCGGCGTTAATCCGCCAGATACTGTCGGTGACATCGGCAAAGATCATTATATTCAGATGGTCAATGGCGGTGGAACTGTCGTCTCCATTTACGACAAAACGGATGGTTCGTTGATTCAAAGCTTTGCACTCACCTCTTTGAGCAACTGCACAAGTGGGAACGGTGATCCGGTTGTGTTATATGATCAGCAAGCTGACCGCTGGTTCCTTAGTGAATTCGGGAATGGTTACTCTCTATGCATCCTCATTTCACAAACGCCAGACCCCACTGGCGCTTATTATTCTTACCAATTCAACACGCCCAATTTCCCCGATTACCCCAAATATGGGGTATGGCCTGATGCCTACTATGCTACTACCAATGAAGACAACCCATCTGTTTATGCCTTTGACCGTTCAGCCATGCTCACTGGTGCAGCCGCAAGCTCACAATATTTTACAACATCCAGGTTGGCTGGTTTTGGTTTCCAGTCACTAACCCCCTCTGACATGGATGGGTCAACACCGCCACCCAATAACGCACCCAACTATATCATGCGCCATGTTGATACAGAAGCACACGGCATATCAGGTTATCCCACAAACGATATCTTGGAAATATGGGGGTTTTCTGTTGATTGGAATACACCCGCTAATTCTAGCTTCACCAAAGTTGCTGATATATTGACGACTGAGTTCGATTCTGCGCTTTGTGGCCTCACATCCTTTAATTGTATGGGGATGCCCGGTGTGTCTCAGGGCTCTCTCGATTCTCTCGACCCTCTGCGCGAAGTGATTATGAATCGCCTAATCTATCGCAATTTTGACGACTATGAAACATTGGTCGGTAATTTTACCGTTGATATTGGCAATGACATCGGTGGCGTGCGTTGGTTTGAGCTACGCAAAGTTGGCACTGGTGGCTGGACCCTTTACCAGGAAGGTACCTACGCGCCCACAACAAATGACAATCGCTGGATGGGCAGCATTGCTATGGATGGCTCTGGTAATATTGCTCTGGGCTACAACGTTTCTAGCCAGACCGTTTATCCTTCTTTGCGCTATGCGGGGCGTTTGAATTCTGATGCCTTGGGAACAATGCCCCAAGGCGAATACACGCTGGTGGATGGCTCGGGTGTAAATAGCAACAACCGTTACGGAGATTATTCAGCCATGAGCATTGATCCTGTCGATGACTGTACCTTCTGGTTTACAGGCCAATGGAACGAAACCAGCAACTGGAGTACACGCATTGGTGCCTTCAAATTTGACACTTGCGGTAAGAGTGATTTCACTCTGGCAGCAGATCCAGCGATTCAAAATATTTGTGTAGGCAGTGACGCCATCTATGATGTGACGGTGTGGCAGATCCTAAATTACAATGACCCTGTGTCTTTAAGCGTCACTGGGGAACCTGCTAACACAATGATCGACTTTAGTGTCAATCCGGTGACACCACCTGGAAACAGTCAACTAACGATTAGCAATACTGCGGCGGCAACGGCTGGCAGTTTCACGTTAGAGATTGCAGGTATTGCACCTACCAGCACCCACACAACCACAGTCGGGTTAAATGTGTTTGATAGTGTCCCACCTACGACCACCTTACAAACTCCGGCCAATGGGGCTACCAATATACCGGTTTCTCCTACCTTTACCTGGAGCAATATCAGTGCAGTGAGCTACCTACTGGAAGTGGCGACTGACACCGAATTTACCAATATCGTGTACACCGCCACTGTAGATAGTACCAGCCATACGGTTGGCACTGCTTTGGATAATAACATGACTTATTTCTGGCGAATACTAGGCAGCAATAGCTGTGGTGATGGCTATTATTCAGATGTCTTTACCTTTGTAACTATGCCGTTACCTGGAGATTGCGGCCTTGGCTCTGAACCCAATGTCGTTTATGAATATGGTTTTGAGAATGGGGAAAGCGGTTGGAGCAGCAGTGGTACAGAAGATACCTGGACATTGGCTCAGTCCAATCCATACAGTGGTACCTGGCATTACTTTGGAAATAACGTGGGTTTTGTTTCTGATCAGCAGTTGGCTTCTCCGGCTGTTGTGCTACCTGTAGGCGATTTACCGCTCACCCTGGATTTTTGGCATACGCCCAATATGGAAGATGGTATGGGAACATGTTTTGACGGTGGTATCCTGGAAATTTCTAACGATGGGGGCACAACCTGGACGCAAGTGCCGGAGGAAGACATACTGGAAAATGGTTATACTGGTACAATTTCTACTAACTGGGGCAATCCATTAGGCGGGGAGGATGCGTGGTGTGGAGTAAATTCCTACATCAATACGATTGTTGATGTGAGTGCCTATGCTGGAGATACTGTGCAATTCCGAATGCGTTTGGGTACGGATTCATCATATGGGGCGCCTGGATGGGATATCGATAATGTGACAGTACAATCCTGTGTGGAGAGTGTTGTATCGAGCATTGCCTTGACTAAGACAGTGGGCACAGACCCCAATGTTAACCCAATGACAGATGTGATCACGGTGACAAACGGGACAATGGTGACGTATTTTTACGAAGTGGCCAATACGGGAGGAGTCACGTATTCATTACACACGTTGGAAGATAGCCAACTGGGCACTGTGTTAGGCCCAGATTTCTCCTATGAGCTGGCACCAGGCGCGACAACGATGATCACTGCTAGTGTGGCAATCACGGAGACGGTAACGGGAACGGCCGTTTGGACAGCGACAGATGGTGGCACACACACAGCAACCAGCACAGACAGCACCACCGTCTATGCCTATATTGGTGACCTTTTCTTACCAATTATCATGAAACCTTAGCGTTTTCAATGTCTCCAGATCGTGTTGGTGATGCTCACACGATCTGGAGACACAATATTGCCACCCTGTCGAGGGGTGGCCTATTCACCATAGATTGATGCCAATTGAAGGCTGAAAAATCACATTTCCTTTCTTGTCAGAGGAGGGTGTGGGTGCTAAACTACCTCCATGTCCCAAGCCCTTTATCGTAAATGGCGTCCTGCCAAATTTGAAGATGTTGTCGGCCAAGAACACATCACCGAGACGCTGCAACATAGTGTCGCGGCGGATCGTGTGGGTCATGCTTATCTGTTTTGCGGACCTCGCGGTACGGGCAAAACCACCTCAGCCCGTTTGCTGGCTAAGGCGGTCAACTGCTTGCAAGAAGATGTAGCAGCGCGACCCTGCAATGAATGCGCCAACTGTGTCGCCATCAATGAAGGGCGTTTTTTAGACCTCATTGAGATTGATGCAGCTTCCAACACTGGTGTCGATGACATTCGTAATTTGCGTGACAAGATCAACTTTGCCCCCAACAACGGCCGTTTCAAAGTTTATATCATCGATGAAGTACATATGCTTTCCACGGCCGCTTTTAACGCGCTGCTGAAAACGTTAGAGGAACCGCCGCCCCACGCCAAGTTTGTGTTAGCCACGACCGAAGAGCATAAAGTGCCCGTCACCATCAAATCACGCTGCCAACAGTTCAACTTCCGTTTGTTCACCGTGGTAGAAATCAGTCAGCGGCTGCAATGGTTAGCAGACAAAGAAGAGCTAACCATCGAGCCGGAAGCCATGAACTTGATTGCGCGGCAGGGTGGCGGCAGCATGCGAGACTCAGAGAGCTTGCTCGACCAGCTAGTCATCACCCCAGGCGATACCATCACCTTAGAACGAGCGCAAAAAATTTTAGGGACAGCCTCAGAAACGGCCGTTGTCAATCTGACAGACGCCTGGTTAGCGGGGAACGGCAGTGCTGGCTTGACCATCATTCATGAAGCGCTGGCATCTGGCACCGATTCACGCCAGTTTTGCCGCCAGATGGTAGCCTACTTGCGCGAACTGCTGCTGCTCAAAGCGGCTGGCCCCGACATAGCCACAGACAGCACCGCTGAACGTCAAGAATACATGTTGGCTCAGGCGCAACGTGCGCCCCGACAAGCACTCATCGACGCAGTTAAAGGTTTCAACGAAGCGGCGCTAACCCCCGCCAGCAGTTGGCAGCCCCAACTGCCCCTAGAACTCGCCTACATTGACCTGCTGCCCGCCGAGCCAGCCCCCATCGTGGCTGCTGCGGCAGCCCAAACTGTGCCCACTCCGACGCCTGCTGCCCAACCAGTTACCCCCCAACCAGTGCAGCAAGCTGCAGAGCCAGCAGCACAGCCCAAACAAAAGCCTCCAGTTGAGGCCAAGCCCGGATCACCCCCGGCGCCCTCCCCACCAGCAGCTGAACTAGCTCCTCAGCCAGTCGCTCACACCCCACCAGCCACAACCCTTGAAGAACCAGCGGCGGAGAACAACGAAACGCCACCCTCTGAGCCTGAGAGCCGTTTAGCACAAAGTACCCAATCTCCACTCTCCCTGGCTGACGTAACCGGCTGCTGGCCAGAAATGGTTAATTTAGTGGGACGGTCTCAACGTAATTTGCCAGCACTGCTCAACATGAGCAAGCCGCTGGCGCTGGAAAACCATACCATCATCCTGGGCTTTGATTTTCCCATTTTCAAAGATAAGTTTGATAAACATCAAGGGGCACATCAACTGGTTGGCGAGGTATTTAGCCATTTGCTGCAAACCAAATGTGCGGTGCGCGGCGTTGTCACCAGTGATTACACCATTCCTATTCGCAAAGAAGAATTCGACGACCTGGCCAATGAGTTGGGCGGTGTTGTCAGTGAACAGTAAGCCGTGAACAGTAAACCGGTTTCGGTACTGTTCACTTAAAAAACGGAGAACAAGTATGTCCAAACGATCAATTCGCCGGAAAGGCGGCGCAAAGGGTAGTAAAGCGAAAAAAGGCAATATGATGGCTCGTATGCAGGCGATGCAACAGCAGATGGCTGAAGCACAAGAAGCCTTAGCCAACGAAACAGTCACCGTCACCACCGGTGGCGGCGCCATCAGCATCGTGATGACGGGGCATCAACGAGTCGAATCGCTCACCATTGACCCTGAGGTGCTAAACCCCGAAGATGTAGAAATGCTGCAAGATATGCTGCTCTCAGCCGTCAATACCGCCATTGAACAATCACAAGCGCTCTCTGCTGATCGTATGGAAGGCATTACGGGTGGTTTGAATTTGGGTGGTGGTCTGGACAATCTATTGGGTGGTCTCTAGTCGTGGCGCAAAATGTGCTGCCCCAACCAGTAGAACGGTTGATCAATGAACTGTCGCGCTTGCCAGGGATTGGCCCCAAGTCGGCAGCGCGGCTCACATTTTACCTGCTGCGAGCGGCAAATGATCAGGCGCTAGACCTAGCTCAAGCCCTGCAAGACTTGAAAGAGCGCACCCAATTTTGCAGCACCTGTTTCAATATCACTGAAGAGGATCCGTGCCTCATTTGCAGTGACACGACCCGCGACCAAACTGTGTTGTGTGCGGTGGAGGAACCGCTGGATGTGTTGGCCATTGAGAGAAGTCGGGCGTTTAACGGCCGTTATCATGTCCTGCATGGTGCTATCTCTCCGGTAGAAGGGGTCGGCCCCGAAGATTTGCGTGTAGCTGAACTCATTGAACGTATTGAACAGGGGAACTTCCGCGAACTGATTCTCGCCACCAACCCCACCTTAGAAGGGGAATCGACGGCACTCTACTTGCAGCGTCGCCTCGCCCGTGAAGGGCTGCGCCTCACCCACCTGGCACGTGGCCTCCCCGTGGGTGGCGACCTCGAATACACCGACGAAATTACGTTAGGGCGAGCCTTAGAAGGACGACAGGATTTGTAAAGTCAGAAGAATGATGGCGGGAATGAGAGTCAGTCGTTGAGGGTATGGGGCAAGGGTTTGCGCTCTGGCACATTTCCACTTGAACACCATCCAGCTTTTTTCTGATTTCTGCCTGCTGAATTTTGCCTTTATCCCCTTCTTGTGCTAATATTCTCGCCCGTTGATGCGGTGTCGCCAAGTGGTAAGGCAGCGGACTTTGAATCCGCCATCCCTGGTTCGATCCCAGGCACCGCAGCTCCTGGTGAACAGAGCGCAGACTTCATGCTACGCTCTGTTTTTTTATTCTTGCATCAAAGGTTAGTCATATGAGTGTTAGACTTCGATTTGCTCCCAGCCCGACGGGGTATTTGCACATTGGTGGGGCGCGTACTGCTTTGTTTAGCTGGATGTTTGCGCGGCGCCATAATGGTCAGTTCATTTTACGCATAGAGGATACCGACCAAAAACGGTTTGTGGAAGGTGCGGTTGAAGACATCATGTCTTCAATGCGTTGGTTAGGCCTTGATTGGGATGAAGGTCCCGATATCGGTGGGCCTTATGGCCCTTATGTGCAAACGGAACGAGTGGAACTGTATCAGAAATGGGCCAACTGGCTGGTGGAGCATGGTCACGCCTATAAATGTTTTGCCACGCCAGCAGAGTTAGCGGCAATGCGTCAGGAGCTAGAGGCCAAAGGCGACCGGTCTGGCTATGATCGC
>PDQY01000175.1 GCA_002746795.1 Chloroflexota bacterium
GGGAATGTAGACGTGTGTCTCATTTTTCGTTTTTAATTTGTTGGTTATCCACGTTAGGTTGACAGAAATAGTAAGCTGTTTAGAATCCGTTGTCGATTCAATAAAAATTTGATTGTATTGGATTATCGTTCCAATACGATAGACTTACCATTGGGATTTTATCTTCATGTCTTCAGAAATTGAAATTGCTAACCAGCCTGCCGAGCATGAGCCAGAGAATGATCGTGAACAGAATCAGCCAGAAGCGACTGAACCCGTAGAGCCTACAGTGTTACCGGAAAATGAGCAAGTGCAGGCGCATCCTGAACCCATGCTCTTGACCTCAGGGGAGCCGGCTGCATCGCTGGCTGCTGATGGGGCAGAACTGCCTCAAGAGGATTTGGGGGAGGCGTCCCGTTCTGAAGAAGAGGCTGAGGATGATGGTTGGAAAGCGTGGATGGAAGCGGCTCCTGAAGAAGATGACGATACAGTGCCAGCTGCTGCGCAGCCAAAACCTGAGAAAAAGAGAAAGCCCCGACGAGATAAACTGAGTGTTCAGGATGTGATCACTTATTTTGCTCCGTGTGGACGTTGTGGTTCTTTTCTCTCCAGTTATCGGGCTGCTTATGGACAGGATGATTTGGAAACGGCCGTTTATGAATCCAAGAGCGGCTGGTTGAATCTGACTTGGGGCATACAGACGCAAGATTTGATCCTGAAATCTTTTGGCAGTCGTATCGAAACCAGCGATCTCTATTTTGATGGCTGCTGCTCAGAGTGTCGCCGGGTGTTTATCTATAAAGGATCCCGCAGCGAGAGGAAACCGCCCACGTTTCGGATTGAAATTAAGCCCCGCAGAAGACAATAGCCTCTATGGCTTGTGCTCTGATGTCCACAACCTCAGCCGCTCCGCTTAATGGTTTTTAATTGGTGCCTGCGCCCTTGTTTCTCCGCTGCCTAGCTGCTTCAAACAGGATGACTGCAGCGGCGGTGGCGGCGTTGAGGGATTCTGTGTTATGGTGCATGGGGATGGTTAAACGGCCGTTTGCTATCTGCCTTGCTTCGGTTCCCACCCCTCTGGCTTCATTCCCAATAATCACGGCTGACGCCCCTGTCCAGTCGAGATGGGTGTAATCCCTGGCTTCAGAAACGGCCGTTACCCAAACAGACATCCCCTGTGTGATATTTTTGATTTCTTCCCAGGCCAATTCATGCACCGGTAAGCGCACATGAGCCCCCATACTGCCGCGCAGCACCTTGGGGTTATATGCATCGACACAGCCGGGAGCTAACAACACCCCGTCCGTGCCCGCGGCCGCAGCTGCACGCAGCATTGTCCCCAGGTTACCAGGTGTGTTGACCCCATCCAGAATAAGCAAAAATGTCGGGGTTTGAGGCAAAGAACGCGGCGCGATATGACCGATGGCGAGTACGCCAGGCGGGGTTTCTGTATCACTCATGATGCGCATCACCTCGTCAGTGACGACCTGTACGGGGGCTTGAACTTGTTGTAAAATATCTTGATTATCCGCTTGTTTTTGCCAGGCTTCTGTGACAAACACAAGCTGCATCAGGTGAGCTTGCTTGATCAATTCGTGGAGCCAGCGTGTGCCTTCAACGACAAATGCGGCCTCACGATGACGAAATCTTTTTTCTGCCTGCAAGCGACGCACAAATTTTACTTTTGGGTTTTGTATACTCGTTATCATGATATAAATATTGTATCTTTATTCGGCTTTGAGGGTTAATGATAATTAATTGCTGAAATAAGAAAATGCAGGGAAGATCTGTTAGATTTTGCCATGTGATGATAATGGACATTTGAGAAAACCTGACAAATTTAGTCCAGTCTGGCAAAAAATCATTGCCAAGTTATGATGTTGAGTGTGCCGGACTGTTTAACTGTTGCGATTGACGGAATAAAGTAGTGGGCAGTGATGAATCGCAATGTTGGGCAGGCAGTTATTTGATTTTATGCAAGGTGAACTATGAAGCAAGCGAAAGGTTTATACAAAATCAGCCGTCCACTCTCCACATTGTCTGGTGCTTTATCTGTGGTTTTAGGTGGTTATGTTGCGGGCACTGGTGGATGGGGCAAGATTCTTTTGGCGGCATTTGTGACCATTCTTAGCTCTTCTTCGGCGAATGCGTGGAACGATTATTTAGATATTGAAATAGATAAAATCAACCAACCCAAACGGCCGTTACCATCTGGCATGGTCAGTCCCAAAGTGGTTGTCATATTTGCGGTTGTGATGGCTCTGTTGTCTGTTGTCCTGGCGGCATTTATAAGCCTACCGGCGTTTATCATTGTGGTTGCCTCGAACGTCATCCTGTTTTTATATTCATGGAAGTTAAAAAGTACCGTTTTGCTGGGGAATTTAACCGTGGCTCTCATTTCTGCGATGAGTGTGATGTATGGCGGGGTGGCGGCTGGCTATGTCCAACCCACCATGTGGTTGGCTGTGATCATCTTTGTGGCGATTCTTGGGCGAGAAATCTTAAAGACCATGGCTGATTACGAAGGGGATTTGCGCCAAAAATGCCACACCATTTCCACCGTTTGGGGGCGTCGGCCAGCAAGGATATTATTTTATGTATTAGCCCTGTCCACCATTGGTTTGATGCTGCTGCCTTACCTCTTCAACGTCTATGCCCCCATTTATGCTTATGTGGTGATTCTTGGCGTATATCCGGTAATTTTGTATATTTTAGTGAAGGTTTCGCGGGAACGAACTGGCCCTCAATTAGAGCGTTTGAGCCAGATCATGAAATATGATTTCATCGTGTGGTTCCTGGCAGTGGTATTGGGAACGCAGTTCCTGTAGGGCAGTTCATAAGCACGGCCGATGAAACAAAATACAGAATTATTGCCTTGTTAGTTTCAAGGAAGGGTAAGGAGAAACCATGGCATTGCATCACTTAGCTGGAAAACCGGCACCTCCCGAACTTTTGGAAAATATTCCGCGTCTAGTTTCTGCATATTACACGCATATTCCAGATGAGGATAACCCGGCAGAATGTGTGGCTTTTGGCACTTCTGGTCATCGGGGGAGTTCGCTTAATAACAAATTTACTGAAAGCCATATTTTGGCGATTTGTCAGGCGATTGTGGAGTATCGTCGTGTGCATGGCATTGACGGCCCCCTTTATGTGGGGATGGATACGCATGCGTTATCGGAACCAGCTCTGGTAACGGCCGTTGAGGTGTTTGCTGGTAACGGCGTTGATATTTTCATCCAGGCGGGCTTTGGTTACACGCCCACTCCCGTCATTAGCCATGCCATCCTCACCCACAACAGCTTGGGCAAAGGAGGCACAGCCGATGGTGTCGTGATCACGCCATCACACAATCCTCCCTATGATGGCGGCTTTAAATACAACCCACCCAGCGCTGGCCCTGCCGACACCCAAACGACAAGGGCTGTTCAAGATCGGGCCAATGAAATTTTGCGAGATGGCTTAAAAGACGTGAAACGAATGCCATTTGAATTGGCGCTGAAGGCGGCCACCACTCATGAATATGATTACCTGACACCCTACATTACAGATTTAAGCAGCGTCCTCAATATGGAGGTCATTGCCCAAGCTGGGTTAAAAATTGGCGTTGATCCCATGGGGGGAGCCGGGGTTGCTTACTGGGAACCGATAGCTGAGAAGTATGGTCTCGATCTCGAAATTGTCAATACGGCAATCGACCCAACCTTCCGCTTTATGACGGTAGATAAGGATGGCAAGATACGCATGGATTGCTCATCGCCTTATGCGATGGCCAGCTTGATCAAGCTAAAAGATGAGTTCGACATCGCCTTTGGCAATGATCCTGATTATGATCGGCATGGCATTGTCACGAAAAGTGCCGGTTTGATGAACCCTAATCATTATTTGGCGGTAGCCATTCATTATCTTTTCCAGCACCGTCCCGGTTGGCGCCCAGAAGCCGCCATTGGTAAAACGCTGGTGTCTAGCTCCATGATTGATCGGGTAGCAGCTAGTTTAGGGCGACCCCTTTCTGAGGTTCCTGTGGGCTTCAAGTATTTTGTGGATGGCTTGTTGGATGGCTCTTATGGTTTCGGCGGTGAAGAAAGCGCGGGCGCATCTTTCCTGCGCAAAGAGGGCACCGTGTGGACTACGGACAAGGATGGCATCATCCTGGATTTACTGGCAGCAGAGATAACGGCCGTTACCGGCAAAGATCCTGGTGACCATTACAAAGCCTTAACTGCCCAGTTTGGCACCCCTGTTTATGAGCGTCGTGACGCGCCAGCAAACCTGGCGCAAAAGAAAGCGCTCTCAAACCTCTCTCCTGACATGGTGGAAGCAGCTAACCTGGCAGGTGAAGCCATTACGGCTAAACTGACAACGGCACCAGGCAACAACGCCCCCATTGGCGGCCTCAAAGTCGTCACCGAAAATGGGTGGTTTGCGGCACGTCCGTCAGGCACTGAAGAAATCTATAAAATTTACGCAGAGAGTTTCAAGGGGACAGACCACCTGAAGCAAATTCAAACAGAAGCACAGGAAATCGTGCAATCTGCTTTCCACAAGGCGGGACTATAATCAGATTTGACGAAGGACGCAGAACCAATCTGGCGGCATGCGCCAGACAACTCCTTCGACACGCCTGACATCAAGATAAACTCTGGCATTAAAATGGGGCATCTCTTGTCAACGAGGTGTGCCACTCCGTCAGCCAATCCATGCACGCTTGAAAACGGTTGGATGGAAGC
This sequence comes from Chloroflexota bacterium, assembly GCA_002746795.1. Lineage (GTDB taxonomy): Bacteria > Chloroflexota > Anaerolineae > Promineifilales > Promineifilaceae. The sequence continues at coordinate 4,710 of PDQY01000175.1, forward strand.
TGTTTGTAGCCTGTCACCTCGAATTTTCTGTATAACTCGCCATAGACTGCACCAAACTCGTTTCTTTCAGTTTGCTGTCCCCAAGCAATGGCCACGGCTTTGACTGCCTGACTGATTTGACTAGCCTGGGCGGGAGTGACTAAGCGACCGGGGTCGCCTAATGTCGATTCGATTTCTTCAAGACGCTGCTCATGGTCAGTTAAGCGCACTTCATTGCTTTCGAGCCGCGCCTCAATCAGGATTTGATTCCTGGCCAGCTTCACCAGAGCTAGAGCCAATTGATACGCTTCTAATGTGTCTGCACTGGCGCTCTGTAATAAGTCATCGAAGGATGGATCAGCAGTAAGGTGGCCTTCTTGAAATGCTTTGGCCAAGACTTTGTAACAATTCTCTTGATAATGGATAAGGTGCTCTCGCAACTCAGACTTCACCCTGTTGGCGTTTATTCCAAACAAAAAGCCGCTAATGTAATCGAGAGGTAAGCAAAAATGGTTAGGATTCCCGCGCTTTTCGCCTTTTGTGGGTGTTACACCCACAAATTCAACGTACTGTGATAGAACAGGATCGCGGGTAATCCTTTGTCTTTGGCCAGACCAATCAACGCCCAGGTTCTTACAAATGGGACGAATGGGGATATAAACCTGTTGGGTATTATTCACTACCACCACAACGGCCGTTATCTCATCCCCGTAAAACTCAACCTCTTTCTGCTCAACTGGTACTAATGCTGTCTCTTTATTGCTCATAAGATTGCCTCACTACAATGATAAGATATTGCTCCAAATCAGCAAGAAGCTGGTGACGCTTTGCACAAATAGTTCTGGAAACAATTGTGTATTTTTCCTAAACGCCAGGGGTTGACGCCGCCTACTCAAACTGGTAACATGCGCGTCATGAACAAGTTTTTTAGCTTTTACTTCTTTTTTAGCAAGCAATCCACGCCGCAGTTGGCTGAGGAGACTTACTTGCGCTGAGTAAAAGCAGACAGCAAGACCAGGCTCAACAAGACGCGGCTCCGCAAAGTCGCGTTTTTTTTTGTCTGGTGTATGAAGCAGACCAGGGACGAAGGACGAATGCTTCTGTCATTGGTCATATTTGGAGAAAAGTATGAATAGTAACGGCCGTTTCCCACAAAATTTAAAAGTGTGTCGCGGGGTACGAGGGGCCACCACCGTCGCTAATAACGAACCAGAAGCGATTTACACCGCCACACGCGAACTGCTTTACACCATGGTACGCCACAATAACATCAACCCTGAAGATGTGGCTAGTGCTTATTTCACGACCACCACAGACATCAACGCGGCTTACCCAGCCACCGCCGCCCGGCAGTTAGGCTGGCTCGATGTGCCGCTGCTCTGTGGCCATGAAATGGATGTGCCTAACAGTCTCCCTCGCTGCGTTCGCATTTTGCTCCATTGGAACACCAGCAAGAGCCAGCAAGAGATCACCCATGTTTACCTGCACGAAGCCCATACCCTTCGCCCAGATCAAGAAACCATTCCCCCCATTCCAGCCGAGGAAATTGAGATGGTGATGGCGCAAGCGAAAGCCTGACGTCTCATTTAGATAATTTTAGAGAGGAACAGAAATCATGATAGTTGTAATGAAGCCCGCCGCTACAGAAGAACATGTGCAAGCGATTGTTGGGCGTGTACGTGAAGAAGGATGCAAAACCCATGTCATCGTTGGTGCTGATCAGACCGTTATTGGTGTGATCGGCGATGGGACTGCTATTGATATTCGCCAGATTGGGCGCATGATTGGGGTGGCAGAAGTTGTGCCCATCTCCAAGCCCTACAAAGGTGCCAGCCGCCAATTCAAGCCCGAAGACACCATCATTCAGGTTGGTGATGTGACCATTGGGGGGAATGATTTAGTGGTGATGGCAGGTCCCTGTTCCGTTGAGGGGCGTTCCGAGCTGTTGACAGTGGCGCATGCTTGCCAAGAAGCTGGTGCCCACATTTTGCGTGGTGGCGCCTACAAACCGCGCAGTTCCCCTTATTCCTTCCAGGGCTTGGGCGAAGAAGGGCTGCGTTATTTGGCTGAAGCCCGAGAAGCCACCGGCATGCCCATCGTTACCGAAGTGATGGATCCAGGTCTGGTACCTCTCGTCAGTGATTATGCTGATATTCTGCAAATTGGGGCGCGGAATATGCAAAATTACGCGCTGCTCAACGCCGTGGGGAAATCTGGTAAACCCGTCCTGCTCAAGCGTAGTTTCAGCGGCACCATTGAAGAGTGGCTGATGTCTGCTGAGTACATTCTCAGCCACGGCAATAACAATGTGATGCTCTGTGAACGGGGGATTCGCGCCAATGAAACGGAAACGCGCAATACGTTTGACGTCAGTGCGATTCCGGTGATCAAACATCTTTCTCATTTGCCCATCATCGCAGACCCCAGCCATGCTGCGGGTAAATGGGAATATGTAGGCTCTTTGTCTCGGGCATCTGTGGCTGCTGGAGCTGATGGCGTTATTCTGGAAGTCCATCCACAACCAGACCAGGCCTGGTCAGATGGTCGTCAATCGCTCAAACCAGCGCGTTTTGCCAGGTTGGTTAAAGAGATGCGTACGCTTGCTACGGCTGTGGGGCGTAATATTCCTGAGGGGGAAACGGCCGTTTCCCATGCTAATCATTACCCCTTGTTTCCGGCCAAACTCAATATGCCCTCCGCGCAAACGCAGGTATAATAATTGCCTGTTCGTTTGAACGTTTAAAAGCGGCTGAAATTCAGTGCCCCGTGAACAGGGCTCATGGATAAAAACGGCCGTTCCCACAAATATCCCTTAGGAGGCATTGTCACATGTCAGAAGAACGTATTAAAGTAACCTATTCCACCCTGGCCAGCCCCGATCCCAGATTGCACACGCTGTATGATGAAGCGGTGGTACGTGCCAAAGAAAACTTTGGCAAAAAATACCCCCTGTTTATCAACGGCGAAGAACGTTTTACCGAAAATACCTTCGAGAAGCGCAGCCCCGTGAATCTGGATTGGGTCATGGGTGAATTCCAATACGGCTCAGAGCAAGATGCCAACGACGCTATTGCCGCCGCCAGAGCGGCTTTCCCTGCCTGGAGCGGTCGCCCCTGGCAAGAACGTGTGGCTATCATGCGCAAAGCCGCCGACCTCATCAGTGAGCGCCTGTTTGATATGGGCGCGAATATGAGCCTGGAAATTGGCAAGAATCGTCTGGAAGCATTGGGTGACGTGGAAGAAACCGCCGATCTCATTCGCTACAACTGTGACGCCATTGAGAAAAACAACAATTTCAACTTTGAACTCCTCTCTGAAAGCGACAAACACCACAATCGCAGCGTGCTTAAGCCATATGGCGTGTGGGTTGTCATTTCGCCGTTCAATTTCCCTGGGGCTTTGGCTGGTGGTCCCGCTGGCGCTGCCTTAGTGGCTGGCAACACGGTTGTCCTCAAACCGGCAACAGACACCCCGCTAACCTCCTGGTTCATCACGGAATGTTTCCGGGATGCCGGTGTACCGGCTGGCGTGTTCAACTTTGTCACCGGCAGCGGCCGCGTGGTGGGGCAAAGCCTCATCGACCATCCCGAAGTGGATGGGATCACCTTCACTGGCAGCTATGATGTTGGTATGCATATTCTAAGATCGTTTGCGAACGGCCGTTATCCCCGACCAGTCATCGCCGAAATGGGGGGCAAAAATCCCACCATCATCAGTAACAAAGCTGACATTGACAAAGCCGCTATGGGCGTCATGCGTTCCGCTTTTGGTTTGCAAGGGCAAAAATGCTCTGCTTGTTCCCGGGTTTACGTCCACAAAGATGTCAAAGATGAATTCGTGGCCAAATTGCTTGAGAACACCAAGAAAATCAACGTTGGTGATCCCACAGTCAAAGAGAACTGGATGGGGCCTGTTGCCAATAAGGGCGCCTTCAAGGATTACCAAGAGTTTGTGGCCGACTTGCACGCTAACGGCGACGTTTTGTATGGGGGTAAGACACTTGAAGGCAATGGTTACTATGTTGCTCCTACCATCGTAGATAACTTGCCCCACGAGCATCGCTTGTGGAAACAGGAGATGTTCTTGCCCATCGTCACCATTGCTCCTTTTGAAGACCTAAACCACGCCATGCTCTGCGCCAACGACGTGGAATATGGCCTAACTGCTGGTTTCTTTAGCGAAGATGATGAGGAAGTCCAATGGTGGCTTGATAACATTCAGGCTGGTGTGCTTTATGTCAACCGAGCTTCCGGGGCGACCACCGGCGCCTGGCCTGGTTACCAATCCTTTGGTGGCTGGAAAGGCAGCGGTTCCACCGGCAAAGCGGCGGGCAGCTTCTACTACGTTCAGCAATACATGCATGAACAAAGCCAGACAATCGTAGCCTAATCAAGGCAGCAGGCAAAGGGCAGACAAGCGTTCTGCCCTTTTTCTTTTAACTCATGGCACAAAAATCAACTATTTAGGAATAGATTAAAGTCTTCGCAAGTTTTTTTGCCCAGGTGTTGATGAATGCACCAGAAAGGATGATGTCAACAGCAGCATGAAAAAAAGTCTATTTGACAGTTTAGGCGTAGAAGATTATCCTGAGGATGTACGCGGACATATTGGGAAACTTGCAGGCAAACATCATGATGGAACATCTCCATTGCCACAAATCAAATTCAATGAACAGTTCAAATAAAATCATCAGTATGGCTGATGCTGTCAGCCAATTTGTACAAGATAGGGATTGTGTTGCTATTGAAGGGTTTACTGCGTTTATTTGCTTTGCCGCAGCTCATGAGATTATTCGTCAGCAAAAGCAGGAATTGACCCTGGTGCGCATGACGCCAGACTTGGTTTATGACCAGATGATTGCGGCGGGCGTTGCGCGGAAACTCGTTTTTAGCTATTTGGGTAATCCGGGGGTAGGCAGTCTTTACTGTATCCGCCGGGCAGTGGAAAAAGGGATTCCCCGACCGTTGGAAATTGAAGAATATTCCCATTTTGGTATGGTGGGTCGCTATATGGCTGGAGCCAGCAAATTGCCCTTTTTCCCGCTGCGCAGCTATCTAGGCAGTGACATGCCTGCGGTCAATTCCCGTATTGAATTTGTAGAAAGCCCCTATGGCGATGGCTCTATCGCCGTGGTGCCCCCCATGAACCCAGATGTGGCTTTCCTTCACGCTCAACGCGCCGATGCCCAGGGCAATGTGCAATTTTGGGGGTTACTGGGCATGCAGAAAGAGGTGGCCTTTGCCTCGAAGAAGGTGGTGGTGGTGGTGGAAGAGATTGTGGACGAAGATGTGATTGCCCGCGATCCGAACCGCACGCTCATTCCCGGTTTGGTTGTAGATGCAGTGGTGCATGAGCCTTATGGTGCTCATCCCAGCTATGTGCAGGGGTATTATGACCGGGACAATGCGTTCTACCTGGATTGGGCTGAAAGTTCCAAGGTTCAAGAGGCGACCGAGGCCTGGCTGCAAGAGTGGGTATACAATGTGCCGGATCGCGCCGCTTACCTGGAAAAACTTGGGCAGGAACGTATTGAGAGCCTGGCACCCGGCGAGTTAATGTCGGAACCGGTTAACTACGGCCGTTATCAGTGAAAGTGAGAAAACAATGTGAAATCAGTTTGGGGTTTAGGCGTATGGGGCTTATTGATTTGGCTAATGGTTGCTTGCCAAACGGAAAGATGGCCGCTTGCCACGCCCACTCCCACGGCAACGGCCGTTTCCATTCAACTATCCGCTGCCGATAACCAACAATCCCTACCTGCGACCAATACGCCTGTCACCTCACCGACGAGCGTGCCCACGCCTCTCCCCACCACCGAACCAATTACCGCCCCCACCATCCCGGCTACTTTTACCCCTGGACCAACGCCATCTCCGAAGCCAACCCAGCACTTTTATGAACCATTAGAGATCACACCAGCAGGAACGGCCGTGCCCCCACCGCGCCCCCAATTTCCCAAGGATGACAACATCACCAACATCGTCTTGTTGGGCAATGATGGAGCCGAGTCACAAAGCGGACGCACAGACAGCATCGTGATTGTTTCTATCAACCAGGATACCAAAACAGCCTCAATGCTTTCTATACCTCGAGACCTGTATGTGTATATTCCTGGTTGGAAGATGACAAAAATCAATCTGGCCTTGTCCCATGGTCATGGGGTGGATTATGCTCATGGCGGCGGTGGTGGCCTTATTAAAGACACCATCGCGTACAATCTAGGCATTCCCATTGATTACTATGCCCGCATTGGGTTTGATGGGTTCAAGGAGGTGATTGATATCCTGGGCGGGATCGAGATTGTAGCGAATTGCAGTCTGCGTGATTGGCGGCTCAAATCGCCTGAGCTTGATCCAAATATTGAAGAAAATTGGGAGCAGTTTATCTTAGAGCCGGGCATTCACCAGATGGATGGGGATTTTGCCCTGTGGTATGCGCGTTCTCGCCGGACTACAAATGATTTTGAACGCGGTCGCCGCCAACAACAACTGTTGCAAGCCATCTTCAACCAAGGGCTTCAACAAGATACATTGGTTGAGCTTCCTGAACTTTGGCATGCGTATAAACAAGTAGTGGAAACTGATCTTACTTTGCCTATCCTGTTGCAATTGGCCACTTTAGCACCAGCCGTTCGAGAAAATGGTATTCAGCATTATGCTATTGCCGGAGAGGCTGTTCGTTCCTGGCGCGAACCGGAAACCCGTTGGTCGATGCAGTTGCTGAACTGGGAAAACGCGGAACCAATCTTGCGCCAGGTTATGGTGCCACCACAATTGAGCCGTGGACAACGGAACGCCATTTTGGTTGAAGTGGAAACCTATGATGATGTTATGTATCGGCAGATGGCGGAGAACTTGATCTGGTTTGGCTTTGAGCCGCGCCATATTCCCTGGTCAAGTGGTGACATACCGGCCTTTACCACGATTACGTACTATGGTCCAAATTTTAAAGGCTCTTACAATGAGTTGTTAAGCTGGTTGTTCCATCAAGAACCATCTCAGGTTGCGTTGGCGGATCAGGCGACTGGTGATTTTTACTATCGAGTGGTATTGGGTCGAGATGCCAACCCCTGTTTGGATGTGTTGTATGCGCCAAGAGGGAATGAGTGAAAACGGCCGTTAAACACGCCTTGCTCGTCTTCGTAGCTGCCCGGCTCCTCCTCGCGGTGTGGTCCATCATTGTGCCGGTGCTGCTCCCGGCGCCTACCACACCTGACCCGATTCTAAGACCTTATCAAGGCCAACCGCATCTAACAGAAGGGGTGACGGGGCTGTTGCTTGAACCCTGGCAGCGATTTGATACGCTCCATTACATGCGCATTGCGGAAGAGGGTTATGCCTACGAAGAAGATTCTGTGTTTCCGCCGCTTTATCCGCTGGCTTCCCGGACATTAGGTTATTTGTTTGGTGGGGGGGCTGCCGGCAATATGTGGGCAGCCACATTGATCAGCCATGTGGCCTTTATTGGTGTGCTGATCATCCTGTTTATGATGACAGATGCTGATTTGGGGTCGAAAAGCGCAGCCCGTACTCTGATCTATCTCACTTTTTTCCCCACTGGCTTTTTCTTGTTAGCTCCTTATACGGAATCGCTGTTTATCTTTTTTGCCCTGACTTCGATTTGGGCGGCGCGGCATAACGGCCGTTTTGGAGTAGCTGGTTTACTGGGGTTACTGGCGTCACTCACCCGGTTAACGGGTTGGGTTTTACTCATTCCCTTGGCGTATGAGTGGTGGCGGCAATGGGGTAAACCACTTTTAACACACAAGCGTGGAAACCAGGTCGGCGTAGATGCCGGGGAAGGTTCACATCCTGTCAAGTTGTTTTTTGGATGGGCGAATTTAATGGCGGTAGGGTTGCCTGGCTTGGGAACAGCCATTTTTCTCATTTGGCGTTGGGCTGTGGGTATTCCCTCACTGGCGACGATTTATCAGCAATATTGGTATCAAAGCACTGGTATCCCCGGCACGGATCTGATCCGGGCGCTAGAAACGATGTTCCTGGGTGGCCACTCCCGGCAAGGTGAGTTCACCCTTTGGTTTGATTTTTTCTGTGTCATTTTATTGGTTGTTTCCACCTATTTTGTTTTCCGTAAATTGAACGTGACTTATGGGTTGTATTCGGTGCTGCTGCTGTTTTTTATGCTGCTGCCCGTGTCAGAACTCAAGCCGCTTTATTCATTTTCTCGTTACACCCTCGCCTTCTTCCCGACGTTCATGATCCTGGCTCAAGCAGGTGAAAATCCCTGGGTCAATCGGGCTGTGCTATACACTTCCTTTATTCTCTACCTTTATTTCACTGGTCAATATTTTATTTGGGGATGGGTGGCCTAGACGCGCACACACCTCAGTTGAGGCAAGCTACAAGGCCAGAGATTGGCGATAGGCTTGGGTTAGCGAGTCTGATTCTCCCAGCAGTTCAAACACCCCTAGCATGACGTTTTGGGCTTCGCCATGGCGATAGGATTTATCTTGGTTGA
>PDQY01000176.1 GCA_002746795.1 Chloroflexota bacterium
GGGCTAACACCTATTTACGCACGCAAATACGAACTATCATCATCTTAATACTTGTGCTAACCATTGCCATGTTTTTGAGCGTGGCTCTGGTTCGACCCACCGGTGAAGCCAATGAATTGTTTTGCCATCAGGCGGTAAAAACAGCCTGGGCTAACCAAATTTCGGCTAATACCGATCTTTCATACGCACAGACAGTGACGCTGCTTGAAAACCAAACGGCGCAGCAAGTGGCGGCAACAAATGGTTATCTCAACTTTAGGCCAGAAAGAATTGCTGCCGGAATTGAGTGCCAGCAAGCGGTATGGTGGGTAGCTGGCGCCCGCGCTCTGGCGTTTGTCATGGGGGCGACGTTTTCAGCCACAGTGGGATTTATCGGTATGAACATGGCAGTACAAGGCAATGTCCGTGTGGCCTCGGCCTGTCGTCGCAGTTTCAAGGAATCGCTGACCATCGCTTATCGCTCTGGCACCATCACAGGTATGCTCACAGACGGCCTGGGCTTGCTGGGGGGAACTTTCATATTTATCATGTTTGTTAAAGCAGCACCGGATGTGCTTCTCGGCTTTGGTTTCGGGGCGACCTTGATCGCCTTATTTATGCGTGTGGGTGGTGGCATTTATACGAAAGCGGCTGATGTAGGCGCAGACTTGGTGGGCAAGGTAGAAGCCAGCATGGAGGAAGATGATCCACGCAATGCGGCTGTTATTGCTGACCTGGTGGGTGACAATGTTGGGGATTGTGCCGGGATGGCGGCTGACATTTTTGAATCGTATGAAGTGACGATTGTTTCTAGCTTGATTTTGGGGTTGGCGTTAACGGCATTGACGGGGGAACTCTTCTGGATTATTTTGCCGCTGTTGGTACGAGGTGTAGGCGTGATCAGCACGATTATCGGCACGTATGCGGTCTCGTTGTGGCAGGTGGATGATGCGGAAGAGGCGATGTACAAGAGCTACGAGTTGTCTAGTGTGATCACGATTGTGGCGACATTCTTGTTGGCAATTTTTTATGCAGGGCATGAGGATCCTAGTCCAACGACTGGGATTCTGTCCCATTTGTCGCTGGGTTCGCTGGTGGCGGTTGGTGTGGCTTTGGCAGTGGCTTTCAATATGCTGACGGCTAAGGCGACCAGCGCAAACAGTGAGCGGGTGCAGAATATTTCTAAAGCGACTAATTTTGGTCCGGCTTTGGTGATTTTGGAAGGGATGTCGCTGGGGTATTTTTCTAGCGTATGGGCGGTATTGGTGATTGCGGCGAGTTTGATAACGGCCGTTCTCGTGTATTCTGCCGTTTATCCTGTGGCCTGGTTTAACTGGACGCTTATATTGGGTGGGCTCGTGGCGATTGGTCTCATTGTGCGCGGGTTTATCAAAAGAGAAATTGTCAATGGGTTTTTCTATGCTATGTGGGTGATGGTGGTAGCACTCTTGCTTCTCAGTATGCAAGGGGAAGGCCTCGGCACAGGGCATATGGTGACCTATGTGTTGTTTGGAGTTTCGTTGATCGGCGTGGGGATGTTGTCTCTGACGGGCAATAATGTGAGCATGGACACTTTTGGCCCGATTGCAGACAATGCCAATGGCATTGGCGAGTTAGTTGATGCAGAATTTACGCCTGAAGCCCGGCAGATAATGGCTGATCTGGATGCTGCTGGCAATACAACAAAAGCGATTACAAAGGGAGTGGCGATTGGTTCAGCCGTGATCGCAGCCTTGTCGTTGTTTGGGGCGTTTTTCACCGATATTGAACGGGTTATGCCAGCGGATCGTCTAGATTCATTTGAGCGTGTTATTAACCTGGCTGATCCCACTGTATTTATTGGCCTCATCCTGGGTGGAGCGCTGCCCCTGCTGTTTGGCGGTTTGTTGATTAAGGCGGTTAACCGGGCTGCCGGTCAAATTATGGTAGAAGTTAGGCGGCAGCTTCGAGTGCCAGCAATTTGGAGCGGTGAGAAAGCACCAGATTATGAGCGCGTGGTCGGCATTTCTACCAAAGCGGCTCAAACTGAATTGGTGCCGTTAGGCTTGATTGCGATTCTGACTCCCATTGTGATCGGGCTGTTGCTAAAAGAGCAGGCGTTGGCCGGGTTCCTGGCCGGGGTTATCATGTCTGGTCTGTTACTGGCTGTGTTTATGTCAAATTCAGGCGGCGCCTGGGACAATGCGAAGAAATATGTTGAAGATGGTCACTTTGGCGGTAAGAGTAGTGAAAATCACAAAGCGGCTGTGGTGGGGGATATTGTAGGAGACCCGCTAAAAGATACAGCCGGACCAGCATTAAACCCGATGATCAAGGTTATTAATTTGGTGGCGCTGATTATGGCTCCCATCGTTGTGGTTTTTACGGGGATTTCGTTTTGGCTCATCCTTTTTGTGGTGGTGTGTATGGGCTTGATTATTTGGGCTATCCGGCGCAGTGACCGGCCAGACCACACCGTGGATGAGGCGATGGAGGAACGGCTTACACGGTCAGGGACAGGTGCTAGCGATTAAAAGTTGCAGTGACGATGACGGAGTTTGCCTTTGCGGAGTGAAAATTCAACATAACGGCCGTTCACGTGGATGATTTGCCGTAAAACAGTGTATAGTTTTCCTGATGGAGAATGATATTGTTACGAAACGGCCGTTTCTAATCCTCATTGTACTAGCTTGCCTGTTGTTCACTGGTTGCCAGCCCACGGCGCCCACCCCGACGCCATTTGTACCCACGCAAGCGGCTCTGGTAACGGCCGTTCCTGTGCAACCCACAACAGCAATGGTCGAAACGGATAGGGAAACGGCCGTTATGCCCACCAATCCACCGTTGTTAATTTTGCCCACCCCCACAGGCACACCCGTGCCGATGCCCACCCTCCCCCCCACTCCTGTAGACACGCAGTTTCATCACTTACGTTTTGTCACAGAGGTGGGAGCAGCGCCTCAGGACACCTTTCCAGTGGGTGCCAATGGCATTGTGGCACTGTGGGATTACACCGGCATGAATCCCGGGGATTTTGTGCAGCGTGACTGGAAATTTAACGGGGCACGTTGGTTGTACCGAGAAGAGGTGTGGGACAAAGAAATTGAGCGCGGGGCTAACGGCACCGTCACCGACGTAGTGCTTTATGGCGAAGTGATTGGGGGACTGGCTGCCGGTGACTATTATCTCGATTTATTTGTCAACGGTGTGTGGCAAACGGGAGGAGGCTTCACCGTGCTGCCTCGACCAACCGAAGAGGAACCTGGTTTCAATAACCTGTATTTCACCAGGTATGCCAATGGTCCGGCGCAAACCAGCTTCCCAGCTGGCACCGAGCAAGTGTACGCGGTGTGGAACTACAAAAACATAGGCGTGTCTGATGTGGTGAAACGGGAATGGCTCTTAAATGGAGAACTTTGGCAGACACGGGAAGAAACCTGGGATTATTTTCATTACGGACCAGATGGGGTGGTGTCTGATGTCTCTGTTTACAACTTTGAAGGCGGCGGCTTGTCGTCTGGGCATTACGGGATAGCCATCTATTTGAACGGGGAGAAGCAGTTAGAAAATTCCTTCATAATTGAACCATAAAAAAAGAGGCTGGCGCAAAATTTCTCCAGCCTCTATGGTGTATGACGAGTAGAATTTTTGTACAGTGCCCAGTATCCCGTGTTTCCTAAACCGAGTACCGAATCAAAATCCTAAAATATGAATGTGCGCTAGATCCCCCAGCGGAAAACGTGAACCGCCTTGAGATTCACATGGATGTTACGGTGTTTCTAACAGTTGCAGCACCCAGTTATCAATAAACCAACCATTGTTCGACTGGGCAAAGCGGTTGCGGAAAGCTCCGCCTAAGCGAACAGTCTGAGCAGTGTTAATGGTGAAATCATGGCTGATCGTGTTTCTATTGCCTATGTGGGTGCCTTGCCAACCCGTGCCGCCATCGCCAACAATGATACGCGCCTCAGCCGAAAGCGGATCGCCATTGTACACTTTGTTTTGACCATCATATCCCCATACAGAATCGGGGAAAAAACTGATCGACAATCGGTAGGTGCCTGGTTGCAAGGTGACATCTCGGTAAAGTGTAAAGTGTGTCGGGGCATCACCTTTGAACGCCTTAATCGTCTTGGCACCATCGAACACAAATAAGCCTTGCTCATTGGGTGGTAAGTGAGCCAAAGTTAGCAGACGAATCTCCGGGCGGAAGTAACGCCCACCACTGCCATACGGATTAGTCCCTTCATTGACTGACAGCGACCAACCATTAGGCAATTGCCATTCTGATACGCCCTGGAAGTAATACCAACCTTCTTCAAAGGAACCATTGGGCAGGATATTGGCTCCCACGGGCGCGGCAAGTTGCTCTGGAGCGGTCGGTTGTGGCTGGCTGCCAGCGGCCGCACTCCCTCCTGTCCAGCCTGGAATAAGTAATTCTTGCCCAACAACCAGGACGTTGGCATTGGTCATGTTGTTTGCCGCCATAATATCTGCTTCACTGACACCCGTTGCCTGGGAAATGGTAGAAAGGGTGTCACCAGATTGCACAGTATAATAATCTCCCTGAAGCGGGATTTCGGTGGCTTCAGCGACCACTTCCGTTGTGGCGGTGGGCGCCGCCGTAGGCTCTTCTGTGGGCGGTGCTGGCTCTGTGTTCTCAGGAACAGGAGTGGCAGCAACGGGCACTTCCACAAGGCGGGTGACCTCTACTTCTTTTTCAATTTCAACGGTAATCGGCTGGGTCACAATCCGGGTGACCTCGACGGTAACGGGAATTTCTTGGGTAACGACGCGAGTGACAGCCACAGTTTCCGGTGAAGTGCTACAGGCTGCCAAAACGGCCGTTATCAGCAAAAAGAAAAGAATTATACGATGTTTATTCATAGTGATAGTTCCTTCAAGTTCTCGAGTTATTTGAGGGTCGCTATCCCTGGCGACCCGGCCTGCAATTCTATCATGTTTCCAATTTTCGCCAGCCTACTTCTTAACCCACAAAGGTAAACTTCATCAGATTTTAATTGAGGCATGACATTGATGAAATTTTTGACAACGTTTCATACATTTGCTAAGATTCCCGCCAATAACTGTGGATAGACTTTACGTTTCTGTGGAAAAACAACTCAAATTGTGGAGAATATCACAGTTTTGCTCATAAAAAACTTATAAAGCTTTCGCCCGTTCAAAAATGGGCAAAAGCGACACTTCTTATCCAGAGAGGCGGAGGGACCGGCCCTACGATGCCTCGGCAACCAGGAAGGTTAGTCAGAGAGACCCAGTCGCATAGTCCAGCAGTCGTATTCTCGACTTCTAGACGAAAAGACGACTTGACGACTTGACTAAAAAACGACCACCCAGGTGCCAATTCCGGCAGAAGTCAAGCCTCGTTTTGAGGTTCTTCTGGGAGATGAGACGTGGCATAACCGGACATGGTAATGCCTCTTCACAACTTCTGGAAGGGGCATTTTTTTTTGCTTGCCCCTCTCCCTCTGGACAGATGTGTGTCAAAGACTTTTTTGTTTTTGGGCAGTTTGTCTCTTAAACGAAAGTCATAAAACAATTTACCATTAACGGCCGTTTGTCAATCCAAATTTACATCGATACATTGGCAAACAAAACGGAGAAAAATCATGACATTAGTAATGAAATTCGGGGGAACATCTGTAGGGAGTGCCCAGGCCATACGCGAGACAGCCGAACTCATTCTCAATGCAAAAAAAGAGTGGGGTTCTGTCGTTGTTGTGGCCTCAGCAATGGGAACAAAGCCCGTTAAAGTAACCGATCTCTTATTGACAGGTGCTAATACCGCCTTAACTGGTGATTCTGAGACATACAAACGCACTGCCGAACAACTGCGTCAGGTTCATTATGAAACGATTGATGCGCTGCTGGCTCCGGAAGGAGAACGACAAATTGTATTGGCAGAAAACAACCTTTTCATTGAGCGTTTTGAATCGATTTGTGAAGCCATTTTGGTGCTGCGGGAATTGACCCCTCGAGCGCTGGACATTGTCGGCGGCATGGGTGAGCAAATGAGTGTGCGTATTCTAGCTGCTTATCTGCGCCAGCTCGGCCACAAAGCAGAAGCAGTTGATGCTACAGAACTTATCGTCACAGATAGCAATTTCCAGAATGCTTCACCTGATTTTGCCCAAACCATGCCCAAGACACAAGCCCGCTTGCAACCCATTTTAGATGAGGGCGGGATCCCTGTTGTCACCGGCTTCATCGCGGCCAATGAGAATGGCACCACCACAACTTTAGGGCGCGGCGGTTCCGACTTTAGCGGTGCTATCCTGGGTCAATGCCTGAATGCCCAAGAAGTTTGGGTGTGGACAGATGTAGATGGCGTGATGACAGCCGATCCACGCATCGTAGAAAATGCAAAATCGATTCCTATTTTGAGCTACCGTGAGGTCTCTGAACTGGCATTTTACGGCGCAAAAGTCTTGCATCCCAAAACTATGCGTCCTTGCGTCGAAAACAACATCCCACTGCGCATCAAAAACACGTTCAACCCGGATCATCCAGGTACCATCATCGTGCCGGACAATGGGTGTATGAACGGGGGCGTCAAAGCAGTGACCTCCATCAAACATTTAAGCTTGATCACGGTGGAAGGAAAAGGGATGTTAGGCATTCCCGGCATTGCTGCCCGAACTTTTGGTGCTGTAGCGAAATCAAATGTCAGTGTGCTGCTTATCAGCCAGGCTTCGTCTGAACAATCCATTTGTTTCGCCACGCCAGAACCAATCTCTGATGTTGTGATTCAGGGGTTAGAAGCTGAATTTGCAGAGGAAATTGCCCGGCAGGATATTGATCGGGTGTGGGCGATTCATGATGTGTCCATCGTCACAGTTGTGGGGGCTGGCATGCGTGGTACCCCTGGCATTTCTGGCAGTTTGTTTACGGCGTTAGGCAATAATGGCGTCAACATCATTGCTATTGCGCAAGGTTCTTCAGAGTGCAGCATTAGTCTGGTCATTGATGGTCGGGAAACCGCTAATGCGGTCAGCCATATTCATGAGGTGATCGTTTCGTAAACCTGGTGGATAGGGGGCAGGGGGCATCGCTTCCCTGTCCCTTGTCTCTGTTTGCTGTTTGCTAAAATTGGGGTAAAACTCTGCCTGCAGGCCGAATGGTCTGCGGGTTTTCTTTTTCTCGAGTTTAGATGAAAGCCACACTTGGTGGTTTAGTGTGCCTCCATCAGTACGTTACGGAATTGATGGAGGCGCTGCAAGTGACCTTTACCTTTGAAAAACGGAGACTAATTTCCAGGTGGTCACTTAGCTGATGGAATGTGAGCTTAAAACCACCACAGGTAAGGCATCAATCCATTTTTGTCTAAGGTCGAGCTTTTTTTAGATTTTTGGGAGTAACGCAAATGAGAACAAAAAAAATATTGGCAGGGGCAACGGCCGTTACCGCACTGTCAGGTCTCGGCTATTGGTTATGGCAAAAGAAAGAGGAAAAACCATTACCCACTCCTCAAAATGGTAGCTATGCTCTGATTACTGGCGCTTCCAGTGGGATTGGAGCTGAATTTGCACGACAGTTAGCTGCTTTGGGTTTTAACCTGGTATTAACTGCCCGGCGTGAAGAGAAATTGGCGGCATTAGCAACAGAATTAGAAGCTGCACACCACATTACGGCTGAAGTCATCGCTGCTGATTTGGCTCAAGCTGAGGATGTCACAAAGTTGGAATCTCGTATTGAGAACCTCAACCTGGCCATCCTAGTGAATAACGCAGGCTTTGGCACCACAGGCGGCTTCATGGCCTCAGACCTGGCCGTGCAAATGGCGATGCTTAACGTCCACATCATGGCCACGATGCGTTTGACGCGGGCGGCGCTGCCGGGGATGAGTGAACGAGGCGGAGGAACCATCATCAACGTTTCTTCCATTGCCTCCTTTCTTTCCTATGGGGGAGACATCAATTATCCTGCCAGCAAGGCCTATCTGAACGTCTTCTCTAAATCGTTGCAAGCTGAAATGTTAGACCAGGGGATTACGGTGCAAGCGTTGTGTCCTGGCCTTACGGTGACTGGGTTCCATGATACCGAGATGGTCAAATTTGACCGGAGCAAATTGCCTGCGTCATTGTGGATGACAGCTGAGGATGTAGTCAGCACGTCACTGAACTCTCTCAATCCGAATCGTGTTATTTGCATTCCCGGACGCCGGTATCAACTGATGGTGGCTGCAGCTAAAAGCGGGTTGGCGCCCGCCATTTTCAGATTTGCGCGTAAATTAAAACAGCAGGCAAGGTAAAAAGGTGGCATAGGGGCAGTGCAGCAAGGTAACTGGAGACATGGCTGCGCTGCCCCTATGGAGGATGCTTTATGAGTATCATTGAAGCGATCATTTTGGGTGTTATTCAAGGAGCAACGGAGTTCCTACCTATTTCTAGTTCAGGGCATCTGGTGTTGTTACCCACTATTTTTGATATGACGCAGCCGGATTTGGCGATGGTGGGCCTGGTGCATCTAGGTTCCCTGCTGGCCGTGTTGGTATATTTTCGGCGAGATTTATGGGATATTGTAACGGCCGTTCTCTCAGGACTCCGCCACCGCCAACCCTTAGGCACCCCCAATGCCCGTTTAGGCTGGTTCATTGTGGTGGGCTGTATTCCCGCCGCTGTTACTGGCTTCTTGCTAGAGGATTTCTTCGATTCAGTATTCAGTCAGCCGCTGTGGGCCGCATTTTTCTTGCTGGTGACAGCAGGGTTCCTGGTTCTCGGCGAAAAACTCATGTCCAGCAACAAGACCTTTGACACCATGACCTGGCGGGACACCATCGTCATTGGCCTGTTCCAGGCTTTAGCATTGTTCCCCGGCATTTCACGCAGTGGCAGCACCATCGTGGGCGGTTTGCTGCGCGGTCTCGACCGACCGCAAGCAGCGCGTTATAGCTTTTTGCTGGGGGTGCCTGTTATCTTGGGCGCAGGGTTGCTTTCAGTGGTGGATATTGCCACTGACCCCGCTTTAACAACGAGTATGGGGGCGTATGTGGCGGCATTTGTGGCGGCGGCACTGGTTGGTTATTTGTGCATTTACTTTTTGCTGAGTTGGGTACGTAACCACAGCCTGTATATTTTTGCGGTGTATTGTGCCTTGCTCGGCGGTGGGTATGTGCTGTTTTCGCTTTTTAGTTGATGGATAGGTGTAATTAAGCTCCTGGCACGGATTGCCATTGTAACTGGAAGCAAATGCCGGGGAGTGTGAGGCGGACAAAGCAAACATCTTCAACTAATCGACTAGCTGTTGCTGAGGTGTCGAAGCGGTTTTGGGAACTTGTAGACAAGATAACCAGATTTGGCATATAATAAATCGATTGCGACAACCACATCCGAAAAGATGACCCGAGACTAACCGGGGACGGTTAGAGGTCTGAGCAAAGCCTGATTTCGATGATGAAATCGGGTTCTTTTTTTCAATGCTTGTGTTGTGTCAGGCCGGTCTAAAATCCCAAATTGACGCAGGTCTACTAAAACCAATCGTAACCTTTTCAGACCCATGCCCCAAATGGATGTCGGCAAATTTATTGGAGGTCATGAACCATGAACAGCAATACCTTTATCGAATTAGAAGAAACTTACAGCGCCCATAATTATCATCCGCTTGGCGTGGTGATTGACCGGGCAGATGGCGTGTGGGTTTACGATGTCGATGGCCATAAATACCTGGATTGTCTTAGTGCTTATTCAGCGGTAAACCAGGGACATTGCCACCCCGCCATTATGCGTGCTGCCATTGACCAGATGCAGCGAGTGACGCTCACTTCTCGCGCATTCCGCAATAACCAGATGGGACCCTTCCTCCAAGAATTGTGTACCCTGACGGGTTATGAAATGGCATTACCGATGAATTCCGGGGCTGAAGCAGTGGAAACGGCCGTTAAAGCAGTGCGTAAATGGGGCTATGAAGTCAAAGGCGTACCTGATAATCAAGCAGAAATCATCGTGTGCCAGGGTAACTTTCACGGGCGCACCACCACCATCGTTGGATTTTCCAGTGAAACGGCATACCGGGAACAGTTTGGCCCGTTTACACCAGGCTTTGTACTCATCCCATACGGCGATCCGGCAGCCTTAGAAGCTGCAATTACGCCGAATACCGTCGGTTTCATGCTAGAACCAATTCAAGGCGAAGGCGGCATCGTGCTGCCGCCTGCTGGTTTCTTAAGCGAAGCTGCCAATATTTGCGCCCGCCACAACATCCTCTTGGTAGCTGACGAGATTCAGACGGGGCTGGGGCGTACTGGCAAACTCTTTGCCAGCGAACATGAAGGGGTGCGCCCCGATGTCATGATTGTGGGCAAGGCGTTGAGCGGCGGCTTCTATCCCGTCTCTGCTGTGCTGACAGACAAAGAGGTGCTTGGCCTCTTCAAACCGGGCGATCATGGCAGCACCTTTGGTGGCAATCCCCTGGGCTCAGCCATTGGCCGCGCTGCTTTGCAAGTTATTGCTGACGAAAAACTGGTCGAGCGTTCCTGTGAATTGGGAGCATATTTCAAGGGGCGTTTAGAACGCATCGAAAGCGATGTGATTAAGGAAGTGCGGGGCAAAGGTTTGTTTATCGGTGTAGAACTGCATGTGCCTGCCCGCAGTTTCTGTGAATCATTACGAGAATGCGGTATTTTGTGTAAGGAAACCCATGAGACGGTTATCCGGTTCACGCCACCGCTGGTGATTACCAAAGAAGAAATCGACTGGGCACTTGGTCACATTGAGGCTGTGTTGATGGCAAATAAGGTGTTGGCCTAGTTTGACCAGGAACCCATAACCAACAACCAGGGACGGAGAACGACTCTTGCAGCAAGTGCAAAACCAATGTTCGTCATTGGTCTTTCGTCCTTCGTCAAATGATGCCACCTGCCACCCGCCGCTAATTTGATTGACGAGGGACATGATGAAAATTTTGAAGTGGCTTTTAATAGCTGGTGTGATTGGTGTGGCGTTGTTTTTTGTGCTGCGTGGGTTGGTCAGGCAGGTAAGTCCGATGCCGGAGAACCTGGGGGTGAACAGCCACTTTGACACGCCCAACGAACGCCGTTTAGCACCCTGCCCTGAGTCTCCTAACTGTGTCTCTTCTTACGAAACCGATGAGGAACATGGTATGGTAGCGATGAAATTGGCAGGGGAAACGGCCGTTGCCCAACAATCTCTCCTGGCTATCATCCAAGCCATGCCCGGCAGCACCCTCATCACCAACGAACCAGGCTACATCCACGCTGAATTTCGTTCACCCACCTGGCAGTTTATTGATGATGTCGAATTTTACTTTGACGAGACTGCTGGCCTCATTCATTTCCGTTCCGCTTCCCGCCTCGGCTACGCAGACATGAACGCCAATCGCCGCCGCCTAGAAGAGATTCAAGCGGCGTACACATTAAATTAACCCGTAATTTTGCAACCAATTAGCTCACAGTTTCACGCATTGTGATGAAAATGAGTAGAAAACAATGGCACAATCCACCCCCAAATCCTTGCGCAATCTTGTTATTTACGAAATCTACGTGCGTAACCACGGCCGTTTTGGCAAATTTAGCGACATCAGTGCAGATTTACCCAGGCTGCGCGAGATGGGCATCGATGTCATCTGGTTCATGCCCATCCATCCCATCGGTCAGCTCAACAAAAAAGGCACGTTAGGCTGCCCCTACTCCATCCAGGATTACCGGCAAGTCAATCCAGCGTACGGCAACCAGAAAGAGTTCCGGCTCATGTGTGAGTATGCCCATGCGCTGGGGTTGAAAGTGATGATCGACGTGGTCTACAACCACACTGCCCACGATTCTGTGTTGGTGCAGGAACATCCCGCATGGTTCCATCAAGATGAAAACGGGAAGCCTGTGACCACGGTGCCCGAGTGGAGCGATGTCATTGACCTCAGGTATGATGATCCGGCGTTGTGGGATTATTTGATTGAGACGCTCAAGTTTTGGGTGGGCATGGGCGTCGATGGCTTTCGTTGTGATGTCGCTTCGGTGGTGCCCCTTGCCTTCTGGCAGCAGGCGCGGGCAGCAGTGGCAGAAATCAAACCCGATACGATCTGGTTGGCCGAATCTGTCCATACCCAGTTTGTCCTCCAGCGGCGGCAGCATGGCCTGACCGCCCACGCAGACGGCGAAATCCACACCGCTTTCGACCTGAGCTACGATTACGACATTTGGCCCACTTGGGAACGTGCTGTCGAAAACCCGGCAGCTGTGCCGCTTTACTTCTCGATGCTGCAATACCAACAAGGCATCTATCCAGCGCATACGCTCAAAATGCGCTGCGTGGAAAACCATGACCAACCGCGCATCATGCAACGGGCACCCAGCCGCGCCCAAGCATTGGCCTGGACGGCGTTCCAGGCGTTTAATGAAGGCGCTTTTCTCATCTACGCGGGGCAGGAATCAGAAAACAGGCACACGCCCAGCCTCTTTGAAGAGGATAAGGTGATTTGGCGCGACTACAGTTTGCAAGGCTTTTTGACGAAATTGTGCAAACTCAAGAAAGATCCGGTGCAAGTCGAGGGTGATTTTAGACTGATCACGGCTGACCCAGCGTTGACTGCCCATTGGCAAGCAGAGCATGAAGGTTTGTATGGCGCGTTTAACGTGGCGGGTGTGGTAGATGTGATGTCCACGCCGCTCCCCGCTGGTCAATATCTGGATCTGCTAAGTGAGCGAGAAGTAACAGTGCGGGAGGGCAAGATGATGGTGCCGGAAACGGCCGTTATCCTCCGCTATTCAGGCCAACTCGATACAGAAGCACACCGCCAGCCCGCCTTGTTACTGTAAGCAATGTGCAATGAACCGTACTCGAGATTAACAAAAGAAGCCAGATACCCGTGCGCCGTTTTTACGCGCTAAAGCCCATACCACAAAGTTCGTAGTGCGCACTTTAGTGCGCTATTTTTTACGTGCTAAAGCACGTACTACAAGCTTAGGTTC
>PDQY01000177.1 GCA_002746795.1 Chloroflexota bacterium
CGAGGAGGGAATTATAGCCTTGCCATGATTGGTGTGCAAGCGGAATTTATTTTAGACAAAAAATGAGATGCTCAATCTATGAAAAACCATTATCGGTTTGCGTTGCCTTTTTTGCTCCATTATAATTTGACAATTAAGGAGTAGCTTTTACTCTGTTTCAGGTAGAAAACATATGGCTGTTGCTGAATCGAACTCTCAATCCACCCCTCCTATGCCTAACATGGTTGGTGATGCGGTTCCTGTCCAGGAGCAGGCACAACCTGCTGAAGTTATTGTTAGAGAAATTATTGAAACATTGCTGTTAACATTTTTTATCTTTTGGCTTGTTAACAGCCTGGTTGGGCGATATCGCATTGATGGTAGCAGTATGAATCCAACCCTCCAACATGGTCAATATCTCATCATTAACAACGTCAGTTATTATGTGGATGATCCCGCTCCTGGAGATGTGATCGTGTTCCATCATCCAACCAGTGATCTAAATTTGATAAAGCGAGTGATTGGTGTGCCAGGTGACGAAATAACTATCAATGAGGGTGTTGTGACGGTGAATGGGGTTATCTTAGATGAACCGTATATTCGTGAAGCCCCTCGTTATTCTTATACTGGCGTGGTGCCCGAAGATGAGTTCTTTGTTCTTGGCGATAACCGCAATAATTCTAGCGATTCTCATTCTTGGTCGTTCTTGCCTGAGGATCACATTGTGGGCAAGGCGATGTTCATTTATTGGCCTCCTGCTGATTGGGGTGCTGTTCCCCATTATGAAATAGATACCTAAACGGACTTACTATGACTTATTCAAACGAAATTTCTGATGGCAAAGATATGGCTCGTTTTATCGACCATACCTTGCTCAAACCAGACGCCACCCAAGAGCAAATTATCAAGTTGTGCTTGGAAGCTCGTGATTGCCAATTCGCATCTGTGTGTGTCAATCCAACCCATGTCAATTTATGTGCGCAGCTGTTGAGCGGAACCGGTGTGGAGATTTGTACCGTTGTTGGTTTCCCTTTGGGTGCCAACACCACAGCTGCAAAAATCTTTGAAACGCAAGATGTTGTGGCGCAGGGTGCCACCGAAGTTGATATGGTGATCAATGTTGGCGCTTTGAAATCTAAAAATTATGCTGCGGTTCTGGATGATATTGCTGGTGTCACAAAAGCGGCTCATGAGGGCGAAGCCCTGGTAAAAGTCATTATTGAGGCCGCCTTATTGACCGATGAGGAAAAGGTGATCGCTTGCCAATTAGCCCAAGCGGCTGGTGCAGCGTTTGTGAAAACGTCTACTGGCTTTGGCCCTGGTGGTGCCACCGTTGAAGATGTTGCGCTGATGCGGAAAACAGTGGGGCCAGACATGGGTGTTAAAGCAGCAGGTGGCGTTCGTACATTAAAAGATGCGTTGGCAATGATCGCGGCTGGTGCCACACGAATTGGAGCCAGCGCAGGCGTTGCCCTCGTGGAAGAAGCAAACAAATGACGCAATCGAAAAAAAGTTGTGGGGTTTGCCGCATAGGTCGTTGCCAACCTGCAAAAGTTCCCTATTTATACTGGGTTGATGATCAGGTCATGGTGATGCCTGATTCTCCGGCTCTCATCTGTGATGTTTGTGGTCAAGTTCAGTTTGAGTCTGCTTTTTTGGTTAGAATTGAACGTTTATTGCAAGAATTAGAGAGCAGTATTGAGCAGAGAAAGTCTACAAAGGTGCCTATGCCAGTGGACGATCCAGTTAAATGGCATCCATCAAGAGGTCGATAACAGAGAAACGGCCGTTTCTGGTTGGCCGAATCCGCCCAAAAACATGACACCGATAGCTGAGAAAAAACGACAACAATTGTTACGTTTTATTGAGCAGGTGCTTGCTCCAGAAGATGCAGTCAAAGGGGTTGTCGCCATTGGCAGTATGGCTTCTGGGTACATGCATCCAGATTCTGATATAGATGCAGTTGTTTTTCTTGATCCTTATGATTTGTTTATTGTCCCCGCAGAGTTTAAGTGGAATCCGGTCGAAGATACCTACCACAGCATTTTTGATGATGTTCCCCATAGCATACCAATTGATTTAGCGCGGATTGACCTAAAAAAATGGGCAGACCCCGAATTTGTATGGCCAGAAGGCAATCGTGCAGAGTTAAGCGAGGGATGGCTCGCTTATGATCCATCTGGTGAAATAGAGACCTTAATTTCCCAAAAGACCATCTTCAATGATGACATTCGCCAGCAACGTTTAGACAATGCGTTAATTTGGTTAGACCAACATCTTGCCTGGGTCGATCCCCTTGAAATCTGGCGGATTTATGGCCCAGTTATTGCGTTTGATCGCCTAAATGCAGCTTATAGTTACCTAGTTCAAGCATTATTTGCCTATAATCGAAAGTGGCAAATTTGGCGCAATCGTGAAATGCAAGGATTACTGCGACTTCCTTGGCTGCCACCTGATTTTGAACAGAAAGTTTTAATGGCAGCGAATGGATCAAGTTTAGATGAAACAGGGTATTGCAGTCGATTTGCCGCATTGAAGGAATTATTCCAAGATTTATTGTCAGAGTTGACAGAAAGCGGAGAATATTCCACAATGCCTGTAGATCAAGCGTTTATCAGACAAAATCAGGAGATTGGGCGAGCGTGGAATATGGCGGAGTGGAATAGGTTCCATAAGTTGAGAAAACTGTCTCCATAGTGACCGTCTAAAAATTACTCCCCGTTTTTCAGGGGTACAGGCCACTGCGTATCCATCAATGCCGTAACTCATTGATGGCAGCGCACATCGTTCTGCTTACTGTTCCATTTTTGCCTATCAGCCAGGAGTAGTAAGGATACAATCATGGGTGCTACACATTTTGGTCGAAGTCAGTTAATTCATATGGACATGTTTACCGATGCCTATCGGGTAACAGGTCGCGTTTTAGTTGGAACTGGGGGCATTCATGCAGAACTAGCTAACCCGAATTCCAGTTTTTTAGAACTGCAAGATGCTTATATTTCTCGTATTCATCAGCCAGGTGAAATAATCACCCATTATAAAGTGGCTGCATTTAGTAAGGGAAATATTAACTTTATCGTGTTACAAGATAGAAGAGAGGGTATCCCAGTGGGAACCCAACATGGACGATCTATTTTTACCCGAGGTCGGATTATCAATGCATTTTTAACTGTGCCATCTTTTGAAATTGCAGGTGAAATCATGCATGATGGGAAAATCGCTCCACGGGAAATTTTGGTGCAGTCGGTAGGGCGTTATCAGTTAATATTTTCAGCAAAAGCGATGGCTTCGTTATATCCCGACATTTCTTACAGTGGGGATTTGATTTTAGTGCAAAAAGATCGAATCGGTATCTTTTGCCTAGATACTTGAGTTCGTCATATAGTGAGCTAAAAGAAGATGTATCAGCCCACTCAGTACACAAGGAGGCTCCAACGTGGCAATGATTTATGTAATCGACGACGATGAACAACTGCTCCGTATGGTTGGCTTAATGTTGGAGCGCGGCGGACATACGACGAAGTTGATGAGCGATCCTGTCGCAGGCTTGCAAAATGTTAAAGATGATAAGCCTGATTTATTGGTTCTTGATGTGATGATGCCAGGGATAAGTGGCCATGATATTGCTCGTGATATTCGCGCCCATGATGGCTTAGACAAGCTCCCCATTTTAATTTTAACAGCCAGATCGCAGGATGTTGATCGTGAAACTGCGTTAAAAAGTGGCGCGAACGATTATCTCAGTAAACCGGTAACTTCCCAGGAATTGATTGAAAAGGTGGATTCGTTACTTTCGCAACGGAATCGAAAATCGACGCCAGATAAAGGGGTGGTGATTGGGCTCTTTGGTTTGCGTGGGGGTGTTGGTCAGACCACTCTGGCTGTCAATTTAGCCAGTGCTTTGAGGAGAATATCGCAGCAAGATGTTTGTTTAGTTGATCTCTCATCTTCTAGTGGACAGGCTGCTTTACATTTGCGCCTGCAACTGCGGCATTCGTGGGCTGATCTGCCGCGAGAATCTGAGTTGGATTGGTCTGCACTCAAGGATAATTTGACACTTCATCAATCTGGTTTGCGTTTGTTGGCTGCGCCTCAAGTGCCTCAGATGTGTACGAACCCTTCTCCTGAGTTGGTGGTGAGGATTATTGAACTGCTAAAAGATAATGCCGCATTTGTGGTGATTGATGTCCCCAGGATGTTTGGCGCTACGTTTAAGACGATCTTGGAGCAGGCTGATATTGCCCTGCATGTTTTAACGCCAGATGCTGTATCCGTGCAAACGGCCGTTCAGACGAATCGACTTCTTGAAAAATCGAATATTTCCTTTAAGCAAAAAAGTTATATTTTGAATCAAGTGCAGGTGGAGCCTCAAATTCCGCAGATGACAGTAGAACGAGGTTTGAATGCCCGGGTGGCCTCTAAAATAAATTTTGATCCTAATCAAGCGCGGGCTTTGTCACAAGGGGTGCCCTTAACGTTGACTTCAGCCAAATCTCCCCTGGCAACGATGATGAATCGGATGGCTGATGTGATTTGGCAGCGTGTTTCAAAACGCGCCACTGCGTGACACCCTCCCTTTCTCCCTTAATTTTCAATTACTGCTGCTAAAGAATCAATGGCCAGGTTTGCTTCTGGTGCTTTGATGATGATGGTGCGGGTCTTACTGCTGATGAGGCAGGTTGTGTCACCGGAAGTGTGCTGCCAACATATACTCGGTGCAGGGCTGGTGATTTTTACTGGTTTGCCACCGTCTTGACTGGTTATATACTGTTCGTATGTTGTGGCAAACTCTTGAGCATCCTTCTCTAATGCCCAATTGAGTTGGAAAATGAGAAAGGTTTGACCATTCTCCTCGTTCCGATAAATGGTATATTGATCACCATACCACCCTGAAACGGCCGTTCCGGCCAGCGTGGGTTCAATATGGTTTTCCAAATATCTTCTTAGCATAAAAGCGCCTAACACATTGGTGGTTGTCGGCACCCAATCGTCGCCTAATGTGGATGTTAGATCCGGTCGTGCGATTGGCTCAGGTTGAAAGCTTTCCCTGTATTCATGAGGGTAAAGAATCTGATAAGATGATTGAGGTGGAGTCTGCCACACATCCAAGAGAACTGTCGGCCCATTTGTGGTTACAAGCGTATTGATAAAAGCAGGGCCATAACTCTCCCCAAAAGATTGCTGCATGGATAATGGTTCCCTGTCTGCTGGCTCCGTCAGGGGAGGTAACTGCGCAAATAATGCAGCTTGCCGGTCAGTTGGTGCCTGACGAATATACTCTTCTAACACCCAGCGCTCATGCCCCACAGCTGTGGCACAAATGGCGGCTCGTGTATCGTCACTCGGGGTCGCACGCAAACGTTGGCTCACTTGAAACTGAGTCTCTTGCCATTCCCGAATTTGCCCGCGCACGAACGCGATTTCGTCAGCAGGGGATTCTACAGCATCGGGTACCGTTGGTTGCTGTGGCGCAAGCAGACAGTAAACACCCCAATCAAGTGCGTCATCAGAAGATGGAGGCGTGGGGAAGTCAAACATTTGCAGAATGATGGTCGTGTTCCTTTCTGATTTGCCGGCAATGTTACTGGTTTGCTGCGCGGTAGGAGTGGTGTCGGGCGGCGGTGTTTGCGCAGGTAACACCCCCATAATATTGGCAACCTCATCCTTTATTTGTTGACCTGTTCGCTTGTTTTCTGCGGTGATGGTGATGGGGACTGCCTCACTGGAAATGTTCGCGGTGTTAACGGCCGTTATCACTGCTGTGTGTGCGCCTGCTTCTGAGAGCGGCCAGGGTTCTTCAATAATGACCCCACTATCGCCCCCAATTGGGATCTCCAAGGGCGGATTGTTGTCAAAGACAATATTGATCGCTTGCAGCCCATTGGGATCAAAAGCGGCGACAGTGAGCGTAACCGGAGTAGAAAGCTGAACCACAGCACCGTTGATTGGCGAGGCAATGATCACTTCTGGTATGCTGGTAACGGCCGTTTCTGCTGCCACTCGGGTTTCCAACTCTTGAATCTTCAATTGGTCGTTAACTGCTTCTTGCTCCAGTGTAGACAGCTCGGTTTCCAAGGCCGTGCGAGTTGCTTGGAACTGGTTCGTTGCGGCGCGCAGTTGGCCTGCCTCTTGCTCCATGGCCGCAACTCGTGTTGCCCGAGAATTTGCAGTTTCCGCTTGCTCACGAACCTCATCATAATCGCTATACAAAAACCAAAACAGCGAAGCCAACACGATGACAATCATCACCAGGACAAGAACGGTACCAGCTTGAGAAGTCGATTTCATAAACAGAATGCTACCCGAGGATAAAATATGGGTCAAGCAGAAGCATCTAGTTCCTCATCGGCATCTTGTTGGGGAAGGCTTACTTGCTGGCAAACTTTTCACGGTTTGGTATAAAAGTGCTAAAATCTGCTTACTATGTCTGAAGCGAATTCTGAACCATTCTTTACACCCCCTGTCAACAAACGGAGTGAAGCATTTTCACCACCACTTCGAGCCGGCATTGCCCTGTTGGCACCTGCGCTTATCTCCATCCTCGTCAGCGTACTAACCAGTAATCTACTGTCGCCAGCCCCACCCGACAGCCGAACGGCAACGGCCGTTATCCTGGGCAGTGCTGGCCTGACAAGCTGGTTGATTGGCATCGCCTGGTATGGCATTCCTGGACTAGGGATACGGTTGAAACGGCCGTTATTCGCCAGTATCGGTTTTGCTGTCATGGGCTGGGTCACTTACCTGATTTTTCACTTCTTCTGGGTTGAGCTAGAGGGCTTTGGCCCTGCAGGATCGACCCAAGCCTTCATCTACTTACTCCTTTTTGAAGCCTTTGCCGTCCAAATCTGGACCTTTGGCCTCTTTTTCCGCGCACTATCGGATTGGCGCGGACCATTGACAGCGACCATCATTAGCGGCCTCCTGTTTGGCCTGATCGCTTTTCTCTTCTTCCGCGAATCATTCTTCAGCAACATCACCAGCTTGATTTTCTTCTTAATGTGGGGCATTTTTTACGGCATTATCCGCTTGCGCACAGGCAGCCTTTTAGGCACCGTCATCATCCAGGCGATGCAAAGTTTCACCGCTTGGGTGGTCATGGTGCCCGTGCAAATTCCTCCGCATCCAGCAGCGATGCACATCATCTATTTTCTCACATCTTTGGCATTCCTGATTTTCATTTGGCGGCTGTGGCCAAAGGAGGTATCTGATTATCGTGTCTGATTCACAAGTGAACATATGCATTGACGATCAACTGCGCCTGATAACGGCCGTTCTGGCAGCAAGTGATTGGCCTGACTACGAGCAAGCACAACTCACCCACGCGGTTCATCCCCACGCCAAACAAACCCGGCAATATCTGGCGGCATACAACACCCACCCAGCGGTGATTTGGGTCAACCAGGTCATTGAACAAGGGGAACCGCTCGATGAGGTCTTCACGGCCGTTTCGCAAAACGTGCAGCAAGAGGCATTTGCCGATTTCCAGACCACCACGAACTTAACTGCATTCTGGCAAGAACACACCGCCGAGTGGGACAAAGCCAAAAACGACCTGACAGACATTTTCAACCAAAGTCAACTGCCCGCTTTCCTCAACCAAATTAGTGATGCCCCCATCACCCAGACCATACGCATAATGCCTAATCTGACTTACCCCTCCCTTTCCCCAGTGCTAGTGTCTGACTTTGATACGCTGACCCTCATGCCGCCGCTGCCCAAAGCCGTTGGCGAATCCCCTCCCTGGCCCTACGGCGAAGATCCTGGTTGGGTTCACGCCGAGGTCTGCCGGCGTCTGGTGCAGTTTGCGCTGGCTGACACCTTGACATTCCTACCTGAAAACGAACACGCTTTACTGTTACATGCTGCGGTCACCTTATACTTGGAAACGGCCGTTGACGAGGGTGAAGCGATGGCCTACATGGTTCGCAGCAAAAAGCAGCACAGCGTCCCCACGCTCCCCCTCGTCGTAGAAAACTTGCGCGCATATTTAGCCAACCCCGGTGAGCAGTTAATGACGACAGTGATCAATGATCTGACCCGTCCGTAACATCATGGACACTTCAATCACCAACCAGGACGGAGAAAACAGGATAAAAAAAATAAGCAAGAGATACAGCCCCATGAACTACAACTTTGACCAAGAAATAAACCGTATAGGAACCTCTAGCGTTAAATGGGATTATCAAAAAGGCAATATGACCATAATCCAGAGCGACGCTTGCGCTGCCCAAAAGGGTGCCGACAGGCTGCTGCCACTGTGGGTGGCAGATATGGACTTTCAAAGCCCGCCAGAAGTCATTGAAGCCCTGATTGCCAGGGCGCAGCATGGCATTTTTGGCTACACCGCCGCTGGAGATTCCTACTTTGAAGCAGTGATCAACTGGATGGCTAAGCATTATGGCCGGCAAATCAAACGAGAATGGTTTGTGCTGTCACCAGGTGTGGTAACGGCACTCAGCATACTGGTGCAAACCTTCGTGGCTCCTGGCAAAAAGGTTCTAGTGCAGCCACCTGTGTATTACCCTTTCTACGGCGCCATTGAGAACAACGGGGCAGAGATTGTGCGGAATGAACTGCTCTTGGAAAACGGCCGTTATACCATGAACTTCGACGACCTTGCCCAAAAAACAGCCGATCCCGCCGTCAAAATGGCTATCCTCTGCAGTCCTCACAACCCAATTGGCCGCGTCTGGACGCGTGAAGAGCTAACCCGCTTCGGCGACATCTGCCTCGCTAACAACGTCCTCGTCATCTCCGACGAAATCCACTGCGATCTGATATTCCCCGACCACACCTTTACCTCATTTGCCAGCATCAGCGAAGAATTCGAGCAAAAGAGCATCGTATGTACCGCTCCCAGCAAAACATTTAACCTGCCAGGTTTCAAAACCTCCAACATCATCATTCCCAACCGTCAACTGCGCCTCCAGTTCCAAAAAACGATGGAAAGCGCCTCCCTCATGGGTGCCAATATCTTTGGCATTGTCGCCACCGAAGCCGCCTATCGCCACGGTGAAGAGTGGCTCAAGGAATTATTAGTCTACATCGCAGGCAACTACCATTTCATGGTTGATTACATCCACAAACATCTACCCATGCTCAAAGTCTTGCCCCTGGAAGGCACTTACCTCGCCTGGGTTGATTGCCGTGCCCTCGGGCTAGATGCCGATGCACGCCAAGACCTCTTCCTGAAAAAAGCCAGGTTATTCCTGGACGAAGGCGAACTGTTTGGCTCCGAAGGGCTGGGGTTTGAACGCTTCAACCTCGCCTGCCCCCGCGCCATCCTCGCTGAAGCCCTGGAACGCATGAAATCTGTGATCGATGCCCTCGAACTTGCCTGAACCTTTAATTGTGAATGACCTATGCCTGTAAACAGCTTCAAATACCTCCCTCGTTTAATCGCTACGTTTTATCAGATGACGCAGCGGGAGCCGGAAATTCCGATTCCCTGGACACCGTTGACAAAGCCATTGGCTCAATGCCACTTTGGCTTGATTACGTCTGGAGGGCTGTACCAGCAGGGGGTGGAACGGCCGTTTGACATCGAGCGGGAAAAGCAAGAGCCAACTTGGGGTGACCCCACCTACCGCACCATCCCCGTAGACATTGCCCAGGCAGACGTTGGCGTCGCTCATTTGCACCTCAACCCGGCATTTGCAGAGGCAGATATCAACGTGGTACTGCCTCTGACTTGTTTTCAGGAACTAGTGGCATTGGGTGAAATTGGGGGGCTGGCAGATGAGGCGTATTCGTTCATGGGCTACCAGGGTTTTCCGCCTGATACCACCGCCTGGGAAGAAACATACGCGCCAGAAGTAGCCGCCAAATTCAAAGCAGCAGGGGTAGATTGCATCCTGCTCACCCCCACCTGACCAGACTGCTGCCTTAACGTGCCCGGGCTGGCACGTTCCCTGGAAGCGGCTGGCTTCAGCACCATCCTGGTGTCGATGATGCCCTATTGGGCGGAGAAAATCGGCGTCCCGCGCACCCTGGCTGTAGAGTTTCCCTTTGGGCAAACATTAGGGCAACCGGGCAATATTGAGCAGCAAATGCGCGTCATTCGGCAGGCATTGTCCGTGCTGGCAGCCTCTTCTGCTCCCGGCACCATCATCCACTCAGACGAAGTATGGCCCGAAGACCCAAAAGCAGCCTGCAAAGCATGGCAGCCGCTAGAATCCTCCCCCATCATTAGCGAACTGGCGCCTCAATTCCGTGATATGCTGCGGAAAAATAAAGGTAGAAAATAAGAAGAGAAAACAGCGGCTCCAGCCCTTGAATGTAGCGAGTGGCTATAAAGTTTGCCGGATGACAAGATAAGCGCCTCCTCGACAAAACTCAGGACAAGGGAGCTGCCTGGCGGCTGAGCTACGCGGCCACCTTTGTCACCCAACAAATCTCGCCATCATCCACCCAATCGACTTGCCAGGCGCCTTTACCAAAGGTACGGCGAATGCCCCGGAGGAGTTTTTGTAAGCGTTGCGCATAAGGCGGCAGACGACTATCTGTCCGACCAAAGAAACTGGCAAGACGCGGCAGCTCACTTACCTCGTCTTGAATAGAAAGGTGATCCGTTTCATCTTCTGCATTCGTAACCACGCTGCCCCGGATTTCTCCCTGAACCATTTCCATCACAATGACGTCTCGACGAAAGTCCAGGTTAGGTGGGGGGGATACAGACCATATGCGGCTGAAAGCACGAGCCAGTTCATGAGGATCGTGCATGTCAACGTCTAAAACTGCGGGTGTATGGACTGACTTATGATCCTGCGCTGGCGCAGAAAAAGCACCACGGAGCATAGTGGGCTTGTTGACACGAGGAAAACGGATACCATCATACAAACTTTCAAATAGCCATTGAGGATGAGCATGGGTAACGGCCGTTTCTTGCATCGCTATCACACCCTCCTGTAGAAACAATTGAAACAGTTCGTCTAACAGAATCGCACCATTGGGCACCGGCAAACCAGCACTGGCCGCCTGATCCAATAAAAGCGCTTTCTGTCCCACAGGCCACTTCCGAGCCCGATTGGCTCCCAGCCAAATAAATGGCGTCTTTTTCATCATGGTCAATTGTCAAGAGTTAATTGCCAGGGCAATTGCATTGATGGATGCGCACTTTAGCTCCACTTGACAACAATATCCATCACTGTGTCGGCCGCAATATCTCCCTGATCCGCCGCATTAGACAAATGACGCAGCACTTCCCGCGTCTTCAAAATTTCCATCACCTGATGAACATCCTCAGGGCCGCTAAACAATTCTGCCAGAGAGAGACGATACGCATCCTCAACCTGATTCTCCAAATGTTTCACGCGCCGGGCATGCTCTTGTGCCACCCCAGGGTGATCCATCAACTGCGTAATGGCCATATGCAACTCCGTCGCCATTTCATGCAGCAAATTGGCAATCTCCACAACAGACTCCGTCGCATCTAATTCAAAGATTTCCAGCTCTTCCACCGTGTCATAAATATAGTCGATAAAGTTATCCAAGGCACGGGATAAGGAAAAAATATCCTCACGATCAATCGGTGTGACAAACGTATCCATCAATTCATGAACCAAAATACGCTGGATTTCGTCCGCTTCCTTCTCTACCGTTTGGGCACGTGTACTCTTCTTTTCACTCTGCTTCTTCAAATATCGCTGTAACGCCTCTACAATATGGATAGAGTATTCTCCTTGTTGTATCAGCAATCCGATAAAATTATCTTGTTTCGGTTTCAAAAAGCGTTTTAACCAGTCCATAATACCTTTCCATTACCCTGGGAAAATCAAGGTTAGCAACAAATAGATAATGCTAGCCAAAACCGCTGAAATCGGAATCGTTAGCACCCAGGCCACCACCATCTCATAGCCAACTTGCCAGTGAACTTTAGACAATCGCTCTGCTGATCCGGCGCCCATGATTGTCGAACTCATCACTTGTGTCGTACTCACTGGTGCCCCCCAAATGGCTGCTCCTAAAATAACCGCCGCCCCAGAAATCTGAGACACAAAACCGTGTACCGGACGGATTTTATAAATGCGATAGCCGAGGGTTTTAATCAGGCGCCAGCCACCTGTTGCTGTGCCCAAGGCAATCATGCCAGCACTCAAAGCAATTACCCAAATTGGCACCACGAATTCATCAATCAACCCTTCCGTGAGCAAGCCTAAGGCGATGATCCCCATCGTTTTTTGGGCATCATTGGCTCCATGACTTAAGGCTAACCCTGCTGTCGTAAATATTTGGGAATACCGGAACAAGCTGTTGATTTTGGGCGTTGAACCTCTGGCAAGAAACAGGGTGATCTGCATCAGCAAATAACCCACAACGATACCTAAAATTGGGGAGAGAAGCAGTGCCACCGTCACTTTGATCAAGCCTCTGGCTTCAATGGCATCAATGCCAGCACTGACAATAACAGCGCCAACTAAGCCACCAATAATGGCATGAGATGAACTCGAGGGGATACCCAGCCACCAGGTTATCACGTTCCAAACCACGGCTGAAAGCAAGGCAGCGATCAGCACTATCATGGTTACGTTTTCAGGATCAGTGAGACCAGTGCCGATGGTTTCCGCCACGGCCACCCCAAAAAGAAACGGCCCTACAAAGTGCATGATGGCAGCCAGCCATAACACATGGCGTGGTTTCATGGCATGCGAGGCAATGGGTGTGGCAACTATATTTGAACTATCGTGGAAGCCGTTTAAAAAATCAAAAATTAGTGCAGTAATCAACAATACTAAAAATGTAAGCCTCATAGGTTGCTCCACTATCATGTTAACAAATTGTTAACAAATGGGCAATAAGATTGCAGAGTTGGGCACGGTTTTTCAGTAGTTGAAGAAATATAAGCAAATGTACCTCATTTTGGTAATATGGAATGTGTAATTAACCCAAAAACCAAAAGAGGTACCCAT
>PDQY01000178.1 GCA_002746795.1 Chloroflexota bacterium
GGCGGGTGCTGCCAGGCTGTAGATGAAATCATGACTGGGCAAGCAAAAAATGGGATTGCTTTAGTGCGCCCACCTGGCCATCATGCTGAGTCAAATCAAGTGAGTGGTTTTTGTTTGCTAAATAATGCTGCTGCGGCCGCCAGACATGCTCAGACTGTTCATGGGGCGAAACGAGTTGCCATACTGGATTTTGATGTGCATCATGGTAACGGAACCCAGGAAATATTTTATCTGGATGATTCTGTCTTGTTCTCTTCTGTGCATCTGTTTGCGCCATTTTTCTATCCCGGGGGGGGCTTATCAAACGAAATTGGTGCAGGATATGGCTTTGGTCACACATTGAACGTCCCCTTACCCCCCTTGGTAGGCGATGAAGGATATTGCCAAATCATGAAAGCGTTGATCCTGCCTAAAATTGAGGCATTTAAACCAGAAATTATCTTGATCTCTGTGGGGTTTGATGCTCATTGGCAAGATCCATTGGCTCAGGGCGGCTTAAGCCTGACGGGATATGCTAGAATTTGCCGATACTTAATTGAAATGGCGAATCAACTTTGCCAGGGTCGTATTCTCTTTGTGTTAGAAGGGGGGTATGAACTACGTGTGCTGTCATTGGGCATTCTAAATAATATCTACGCTCTCCTGGGCAAAGATGAGATACGTGATCCCATAGGCCCTATGGCGGAAAACGAAAATGATGTGACTGATTTACTAGCCCAACTCAGGCAACGTCACTTGCTAAATTAGGAAAAACTTTGCATAATATTTGTTTAGTTAACCATAATAAACATAAGATGGTGACACTATCTGATTTTTTCGAGATAAAATGTAAAATTTTAAATGGGTAGCTGCGCAGCCGTTTTACGTTTAGGGCTTCTGTCACTTATTTATGGGTGCGCACTTAGCGGGAAAAGGGTCTATCACGTGACAACCATTAGCTTGCAAAAATATCACGAGCAAATAAATCAGCTTTTAGATGATAGCCAGTATAGCCTTGCTGCCGACCATTGCAGATATATATTACGACAACACCCACGCCATGTGGATACATACCGCTTGTTAGCTAGAATCTTAATTGAGCAAGGTGATTTGAGTGGGGCAACTGAATTGTTCCAACGGGTATTGAGTGCTGAGCCCAATGATTTTATTGCTCATGCGGGGCTATCTGTTGCCTACCGCGAAGAAGATGTGCTGTCCCAGGCCATTTGGCATTTAGAACGAGCTTATGAAATTGAACCGTATAATGACGCTATTCAACAAGAGCTAAAAGGGCTTTACCTCGATTATGCGGAACGAAAGGCTCGTGAAAGCCATAATGATTACGTTGTAGATGTTCCAGATAGTTTGCTTTTAACTAAAGGGGCGCTTGCCCGGATCTATATACAAGGTGAATTGTATACCCAGGCTATTGAGGTCTTGCAGCAAGCGTTAGCGGAGGAAGAAGATCGTATTGACCTTGAAGTTCTGCTTGCAGAAGCGTTGTGGCGTGATAGTCAGCGCGTTACTGCGGTTAAGGTTTGTTTGCAAGTGTTAGACAAGTTGCCAAATTGTATCACGGCCAATGCGGTGTTAGCTGAAATCTGGCTCCGAACTGGACGCACAGAGGAAGCGCAAGATTATCTTAAAGCATTGCAAGCACTTACGTTGTTGGATGTTTCTTGCCAGGATTTAGAAAGTCCTGTTGGCAGTGCCTTTCAACAAGAGGGTGCTTTGTCTTTGCCAGAACGGTTTGAAGTGGAACGCATGGACGATGATGTCCCCGACGGTTTTGAAATGGCTGTAAGCGGGGATGATAGCATCGTTGGCTCAAGTGGCACAGATGATTATCAATGGCTGGAAGGGTTAGGGGATGAATTTACGACTATTGATGAAGATGAGCCAACTGCTCAGCCGGCGACAATGACGGATTCAGACTGGTTACGCCGAGAATTAGAATCAATTGAAGTATTAACGGAAGAAACGGCCGTTTCTGATTTACTTTCTGCTGATTGGTTGACTGATTTGCCAGACGCAGACAAGGAGGATGGCCTGGGTACACCAGAGGAGATGGCGGATCGCTTACCCCATGACGAAAGCCCTGTTTCTCCCGCTGAAGATGACTCCTTTGATTGGTTGGACGATGAATTAGCTGCTTCTGGTGAGTTAACACCACTGGATGTTCCAGAAATTGACGAAGATATTGATTGGCTGTCAGCAGACCTGGCGACCGAGCCTGTGCCCGATGATGATGAACCCCTGTTGGCCCAAATAGGTAAAGTAGAAGAAGCGGAAGAAATGCCAGACTGGCTTGCAGACATGTCTGACGATGTATTAGAACCCGTGCAAGTAGACCCCAGTGAAGCAGGCACATTCATGGTGGATGACAAACCTGACGATGCCGTGGCAGCCGAAACAAGCGCAGATGATGATATGTATGGTTGGCTGGATGATATTGCGGCTGGTGAACCCGCAGATGAATTAACAGATGGCGATCTCGATCTGAGCCAATTTGCTGAATTTGATGAGGCAGAACCGGTGCTTGAGGAAGCGCAAGGCGAAGAGATCGTTTGGCGTTTGACGGATGAGTTGAATCCCCCTGAAGATGAAACAGATGTTGCAGAATTAGATGAGTTTGATTTTGAAATTTCACCTGATGATACAGGGGAATTAGAAGATGTACCTGATTGGTTGATGGTGAGTGGCAGCCTGGAGGAAATGGATGCCACTTCCCCAATTGAAGAAGCCAGTAGTGAAGTCGCAGAGGAACTGGCTGAGTGGGTGGCCGCCAACCAGCCTGAAATGGATGGGAGTGAGGCGCTGCCTGATTGGTTGGCGGGAGGTAAAGAAGGGGATGCACCTGCGGAAATTTCTCAAGAACCTGCTGCTGAAAACCTATCTTTGGCAGAGCCTGCTGTCGATCCAGACAGTGAACAAGAAGAAGAGGATGATTTCTTCACAAATGATTTACCCAGTTGGATGGTGGAGTCAAATAGGGAGTTTAACGAATCAGCCTCGTTGGATTCTGCTCCTTTTGATACGGCTGGTGATGTGGCTGATTCCGCTCCGTTGTTGGAAGCTGATTTACCTGATTGGTTACTGAGCGGTGGCATGGACTTGGATGATGCCAGTCTATCTGACACAGATGATTTAGATTTTGAGGCAACTGATGAAGAAGGCGAACTGCCTGGTTGGCTGGTGGATGAGGTTGACCGTGATGAGACAGAGGAACCTTTACCCGCTGTCGCTGATAGGACGCTGCCGGATTGGTTGTCGGAAGATGTGGCTGAAGAAGCCGAAGAAGATATAACAGAAGATGATCGTTCTGGAACGGCCGTTGTCGGGGGAATGTTAGGAGCCGCGGCTGCTGGCATTTTGGCCAAAGAGGTTCTTGACAACGACGATGAAAATGAAGACGAACAGCCAGTGCCGCCTGAACAGAAAAGTGGCCTGGATGCTGTCGTTACGGAGGACGCTGTGAGCAATATGCAAGATGATGACCTGATTTTTCCACAGGATGAGTCAGAACCACCAAAAGAAGATTCAGGAGAATTTGATTGGTTAGATGATTTAGGTGAACCATCAGCCAAGTCGGAAGAGGCGTCGTTACCGTTAGGCGATCTCAGCGACGATCTTGATTGGATCAACCTCGATGATGACAGTCCCGCAGATGATTTGAATTTGGATTCTTTGTTGGGTTTAGAACCTGAGGAAGAAGAACCCGCGAGTGCCACAGAGGAAAAACTAGAAGAACCGGCTCTGGCTGGCTTGGCCGAGGATGAAAGTCTTGATTGGTTAGACGCCTTAGCTGAAACAGAAACTGAAGCTGTCGATGAGATGCCCACCTGGAAATGGGACGAAGATGAGGATTCAATACCGCTGCCTGTTCCTGATGATGCTGTCATGGAAGAACCTGTCGCCCCAGACGCAGAAGCGCTTGAGACGGCAGCAGCCGCAGAAACGGCCGTTACAGATGAGACAGCTGAAGATTTAGATGATGCCATGTCATGGTTAGAAAATTTGGCGGCTGAACCAGATGCGCCAGTGGAAGAGTTACCATCAGTTGCTGAGGGCATGGATTTCGACTCAGAGTTTGACCTTGATGGATTTTTGGAGATAGATGCAGAAGAAACGGCCGTTCCCGAGCAAAGCACCTTGGAAGCCGACACCGCCCAAGATGTGGCTGGCCCCCCAGACGATTTAGAGGGAGCCATGGCCTGGCTAGAACAATTAGCGGCCAACCAAGGGGCGCCTTTGGATGAACTTCCTTCCATTAAAGATAAAGAAGAGCCAGCAGAAGCTGTGGATGAAGACCAGGCGGACCTTGTTAAAGGAGCCGCCATTGCCGATGCTGCTGTCAGTGCCCTGAGCGACTTAGATAAAGAAGAAGATACAGCGGCAATTGATGAGCTGGCGGCAGTAGAGACAGAAGCAGCACAAACATTAAGCCTGGACGACACACTTGCCGACCTTGATGCTGGCGAGCCAGCCTTGGATGCTCTCCTTGAAGACACAGATGAAGCCACCTTGCTCTTAGAACCAGATGCTGAGCCCCTCGCTGAACCTGAGGGTGAGGAGATGCCTTGGCTGGCAGAGCTAGAAGACAAGACAGACATAGCGGCTGAAACTGAAGTGCCAGAAGAGAGTGAATTTGGTGACTTGTCAGATTTCGATTTCTCCGAACCGGAACCAGAAGCAGAACCAAAGGTTGAAGAAGAAGTCGATCCCTTACTTGCTGAACTGGATTGGTTAGAATCTGTGACTGCTTCCCCAGAAGCTGAAGCAGTTTACAATGCCGAAGAACTATCCGTGTCTGATGATGATTTGGCGAATGCCCTTGAAAATTTAACTTTATTGACCATGGCGGGGGCTGCCCCTGCCGTCAGATTGCCAGATGATGATGGTGATGAAGTTGAAGAAGAGAAAGAACTTACGGACACAGAAACAGAAACAGAAATAGAAGTAGAAGTAGAAACAGAAGCAGAAACGGAAATAGAAGCAGAAGTAGAAGTAGAAACAGAAGCGGAAACAGAAACAGAAACAGAAACGGAAATAGAAGCAGAAACAGAAACGGCCGTTACCGAACCAGACATAGTGCCACAAGACGTTTTCTCTGATTCAATCGTTGATGACGTGCCAGAAGACCCCGATGGGGTAATCGCTTGGATAGAAGAATTATCCGCTCGCCATGAGGATACCTCATTAGATAAGGACACCTCATTAGATGACCTTCCTTCTGTGACAGAAGATGAATCTGTGATAGAAGATGAATCTGAAGAATTAACAGCCGACGAAGAAAGCCAGACCCTGATTTCTCCTTTCGACTCTTCAGAAGAAGTAGATGTTGAAGACGCTATGGCCTGGTTAGAGCAGCTTGCCGCCCGCCAGGGAACCTCGTTAGATGAACTCCCCACCGTGACAGACATTCCCGAGGATACTGAAGACATCAAGGCTCCAGAGTGGATAGCCCAACAAGTTGAGTCGTCGGAGCAAGTCTCCCCGGACATACAAATAGCCGAAACTGCCCAGGCTGAAGAGCCAACGGATGCAGAGGATGATTTAAGCGAATCTTTAGCTGAAATTGCGAATGATGACTTCTTTGCTGCTCTTGATGAAGTCCCAGCCATCGAAGGCATAGAAACAGACGCTGAACAGGTGGCGCCTTCTCTCGCCGACATTGATGATTCCCTGCCAGATTGGCTGGATGGTGAAGAAGGTGATGCCTCTTTAGAGCATGCCAGTTGGCTGGATACTGTAGAAGAACCAGATATGGATGGTTGGTTAGCTTCCGAAGCAGAGGTTTCTGCCACAGCCGAGTCAACTGATTCTCTGCCCAAAGCTGTTGAAACAGATAGTTTACTGAGCATGGGTGGGCTTGAAGATACAACGGGTTTGTCAAGCAGCATACAAAAACGGGAGACGGGGCAGCTTCGTCTCCCCACTGATTTGTCAGCTGAAGATGATGACCTGACCGAATTAGACGAAGTCCAGGCATTGGCTGACTTAGATCTGGATGATTTAGGCTTGGGCTTAGACCAAACTCAATTAGAAGCGGCACGTACCTCATTAGCTGGGGGTGACATTGAATCAGCTTTAACTGAATATCGAAACCTGGTTGAAGCTGGAGAAGAGATGTACACTGTGATTTCTGATTTGGAAAAAGCAGTTGAACAATACCAGGATCAGCCAATGGTACGACGCATGTTGGGCGATGCCTACATGCGCAACGGTCAGCTCAATAAAGCGATAGAAACGTATAGAGATGCCCTTGACCAGATGTAAAAATCAGGTTACAAACGGGGTTGAGCGCAAATCGCATTTTGAAAATTAAAATAAGGACGAAGAATCGAAAATGGGTTCTTCGTCCTTTCATTTTGAGAATATCTTTTTTGGGAGTAAAAAAAATGGAACGTACATTGATTTTGGTAAAACCAGATGGTGTTCAACGAGGGTTGGCGGGAGAGATAATTAGCCGTTTTGAACGGCGTGGGTTGAAATTGGTCGGCATGAAATTTATCCAAATGTCTCGAGAATTGGCTGAGGAGCATTATGGTGTGCATAAAGAACGGCCGTTTTACAGCAGCTTAGTCGAATACATCACCTCTGGTCCCATTGTAGCTATGGTGTGGGAAGGGAATGATGCCATTGAGGCCGTTCGTTCGACCATGGGAGCGACAAACCCTGTCGCTGCCAATCCAGGCACCATTCGCGGTGACTTTGGCATGGAAATTGGTCGCAATTTGGTTCATGGTTCAGACAGTCCAGAAAATGCTGTCAAAGAGGTTAACCTGTTCTTTGATGCTTCTGAGTTGGTTGATTGGCCTCGTGGCACAGACAGTTGGATTTGCGAATAAACTGTGCAATTGCTGACATCTTGAGAGCGCCCCAAGGGCGCTCTTTTTGGGGGAATGGGAAATTAAATTGTGGCTGGTGTGCGTGGGTGCGTACTGCTGGTAACAATGCCCCCTTGTGGCTTCCTTACTGCATGCGCATCACCACATGAGCATCAGACCACAAATCTTCCAAATCGTAGTAATGACGTTTTTGGGGATCAAATACATGAACCACTAAATCATCAAAATCCACTAAAATCCAACCCGCTTCCGGCACACCCTCCAGATTGCTGGCTATGATGCCAGCTTCTTTTTTTGCTTCCGTACGCAGGCTTTCTGCTAAAGCGCGAATTTGTCGTTCGTTTTCACCACTGCAAATTAAAAAATAATCAGCAAACACCGCTTGTTCGCGTAAATCCAGTAGGATAATGTCGCTGCCTTTTTTGTCTAAAATGGCAGCCACTAAAATATGGGCAAGTTCTAAACTATCCAGATGTCACCTCCAGAGCGTAATGTGCAGATTTTAACATGAGATTAGCCAGTGACAAGTGCCGCTGCCGCGTCAGTATGACGAGGAATTGTGGGGAGCAATGAGGTGCTGGCATGTGATATGTGTCGCTTTGCGTTATCAGCTTGCCTCATCCTTAAAATCTCTTTACAATCAGAGCGGATGTTCTACTAATTCCCAAGGGAGTGACCATGGGCTTTTTTGCTGGCAACCAAACCTACTCTGACCAAACGTGGACTGTTACGGATCTAACAGCCTATATTCGTGAGTTGTTTGAAATCGATTACCGGTTACAGGATGTTGAAGTGAGCGGGGAGATTTCTAATTTTACTCAAGCTCGATCTGGGCATTTATATTTCACCCTCAAAGATGCTGGGGCTCAATTAAAATGTGTCATGTGGCGTTCATCGGCAAAGCGACTACATTTCTCGCCTGGTGATGGTGATGCTGTGGTGGCTACAGGTAAGATTTCTGTGTATGAAGCAGGCGGTGCTTACCAGCTTTACGCCACAAGTTTAGCGTCGGCAGGGCGCGGGAGTCTGGCGATTGCTTTTGAACAGCTCAAGCAGCGCTTAGCTGACGAAGGTCTGTTTGAGGCAAAATACAAAAAGCCGATTCCTGCCGTGCCTAAAAAGATTGGCATTGTCACCTCTGCGGATGCAGCTGCTTTGCGTGATATCTTAAATGTGCTTAGCCGGCGTTATCCCTTAGTCTCGGTGTTAATTGCGCCCACGTTGGTTCAAGGTGCCGATGCCCCGCCTCAAATTGTAAGCGCTTTGCAATGGCTAGACGGCCGTTCTGATATTGATACCATCATCGTCGCTCGGGGTGGTGGGTCGGTTGAAGATTTGTGGGCTTTCAACGATGAGCGCGTGGCTCGCGCTATCTTCCGGGCGCAGCATCCCATCATTGCCGGTGTGGGACATGAAGTTGATTTTACGATTGCTGATTTTGTGGCAGACCAACGAGCGCCAACGCCATCAGCTGCCGCCGAAATGGCGGTGCCGGATATTGAAGAAATGAGACCGCTCTTGCAAGGTTTGCCTATGGCTTTAACAGTGGCATTCCAAAGTTTTCTTCAGCAAAGGCAGTGGCAGGTGCAATCGCTGCAGCGCACCTTGTCGAGCTTAAGTCCGCAGGCTCGTTTGAATAATGATCGCCAGCGCGTCGATATGCTTGCTGACCGGTTAGAACGGGCTGTGGTCACGAGGCTGGACCAGGTGACAGCTAAGTTAAAGATAGCAGAGAAGGGCATAACGGCCGTTTCCCCCCAAGCCACCTTAGATCGAGGGTACGCTATTGTTCGTGATAAACAAGGTCACTTAATTCACACTGTCAACAGCGTGCAAGATACAGACCAACTCGATATTCAAGTTGCCGATGGACAATTCCAGGTTGTCGTCACAAATAGCGCCAGGTGATGGGTGCGCACAAAGGATTAAAAAATGGAACAAAAAAATGTAGAAACATTAACGTTTGAAGAAGCATTAGCTGAACTAGAAAACATCGTGGCTCAACTAGAAGCAGGTGAATTGACTTTAGAAAATTCATTAAGCTTATTTGAACGCGGTCAACAATTGGCGCAACGTTGTAATACACAGCTAGAAACAGCCAGCCTGCGCATTGAACAATTAACCGCAGACGGTGAAATGATCGAATTGCCGTCTCCCTGATTGATTGTTATACTGCCAAACTGGAAATAAACGACACGATAAATCTGAATGGTTGAGAGGATAAGCCTTGTTTAAAAGTATACGTGAATCATTAAGTCGAACCCGAACGTCTGTCTTTGGACAAATCGTTAACGTCCTGGGCATGGGCGAAATTACCGAAGAAACCTGGGAAGATTTGGAAGCATTGCTCATCCAGGCTGATGTGGGCGTGCCGACTACAATCGAGCTTGTCACCAACATGCGTGAACGGGTAGAGCGTGACGGTCTCTACCAAACTGAACAACTCGTGACCGCCATGAAGGATGAAATGCGTACCATCATCACCGATTCGCCTCCGTTTGAAATGGAAGCTCCCCGGCAGTTAACAGTGACGATGGTTGTTGGCGTCAACGGCTCAGGGAAAACGACCACCATCGGCAAATTAGCCCATCGTTATCAGGGTGAAGGCAAAAAAGTGATGGTGGCGGCTGGTGATACGTTCCGGGCGGCAGCCATTGATCAGCTAAAAGTATGGGGTGAACGGGCTGATGTGCCCGTTATTTCTGGTCAGCCAGGGGGCGATCCTGCGGCAGTAGCGTATGATGCCATTCGTGCCACCCGCGCCCGTGGTTATGATTTACTCTTTGTCGATACTGCTGGCCGTTTACATACTAAATTCAACTTGATGAAAGAGTTGGAAAAAGTGTATTCAGTCTGTCGGAGAAGCGTTCATGCCGCGCCCCATGATGTGCTGTTGGTCTTGGATGCACCAACTGGACAAAATGCGTTGGTACAAGCCCAAAAGTTCAAAGAATCCGTCAATGTGACCGGGGTGATTTTGACCAAGCTGGATGGTACAGCCAAGGGGGGGATGGTTTTTGCCATTTACCGTGAGCTAGGGCTGCCCGTTCGTTTCATTGGCACAGGTGAACGCATTGAGGATTTAGCGCCCTTTGATCCAGAGCAATTTATTGAAGGCTTGTTTGCTGAATAATTTGGCGGCGAGCAATGAGTTACCAGCAGCGAGGGAATAAATTGCTAGCCACCTGCCACTTAAACTACTTTACGGAGAATAACAATGGAAGTGCACGTGAAAGAACTGAAAGCCTTGAAAGAGACAGTTGAACATTTGCGGAGGCGGCTTTGACGTTGCTGCCAAGATTGACAAGATAAATCAGCTAGAAGCAATTGCGGCTGCCCCTGATTTCTGGGATGATTCAACTGCTGCCCAAGAGACCATGCGCAACCTGACCAGGCTGCGAGAGCAGGTCACAGTTTGGGAAGATGTAAGCAAACATCTGCATGATGTGCTTGAATTGGCGGAAATGGGCGATGAAGAGTTGGCTGAAGATATTGCCCAGGAAAAGGAGTTTTTGTCAGACCAGGTTGCGGATTTAGAATTTCAAGCCCTGTTTTCTGAAAAGTATGATGGTGAAGACGCGATTTTAGCGATTCATGCTGGCGCGGGGGGAACCGAAGCCCAGGATTGGGCAGAGATGTTGCAGCGGATGTTTATCCGCTGGGCGGGGACGCATAGTTTTAAGGTGACCATTATCGACTTTAGCCCGGGTGATGAAGCAGGTCTTAAAAGTTGTATGATGTCGATCACAGGTGATTATGTGTATGGCCGCCTGAAATCTGAGCGTGGGGTGCATCGCCTTGTTCGTA
This sequence comes from Chloroflexota bacterium, assembly GCA_002746795.1. GTDB lineage: Bacteria > Chloroflexota > Anaerolineae > Promineifilales > Promineifilaceae. The sequence goes on from PDQY01000178.1 coordinate 10,638, forward strand.
TCTCCCCTTATGATTCTTCCAGTCGTCGCCATACCTCTTTTGCTAAGGTTGAGGTGTGGCCGGATGTGGCGGAGGATATTGAGATCGAAGTGGATGAAGGCGATTTGCGCATTGATCGCTTTAAAGCCAGTGGGGCAGGTGGCCAGCATGTGCAAAAGAATGAAACGGCCGTTCGCATTACCCATATTCCTTCAGGCATTGTTGTGAGCTGCCAAAATCAACGCTCGTTGACCCAAAACAAACAAGTGGCGATGAACATCCTGAAAGCGCAGCTGTTTGATAGAGAACGGCGCAAGCAAGAAGCAGAAATGGCAGCGCTGAAAGGCGAGGATGTTGATGCTGGTTGGGGCAGTCAGATCCGCTCGTATGTGCTTCATCCCTACAAAATGGTGAAAGATCATCGCACCAAGTATGAATCAGGAAATCCTCAGGGGGTGTTAGACGGCCGTTTAGATGAGTTTATGGAAGCATATCTAAAACATAAGGTGGGAGATCCCGCTTAAATTTACAATCAAAAAATGAAGCTCTGTTACAATCAGGAGATAGCAATGGCAGAAACAAAAGGTACTTCAAAAAGCAGGCATTCAGTCAACCGCCGTGTAAAACCAAAACGCACGCGGGTGCGCCCTAGTGCCCGCGCAAACGTGAGAAAAGCCAAGACAGCCAAACGGCCGTTACCCAGACCCAAACATACTGCGCGTAAAGTAGCTGCCGGGGGAACAGTTGCCGTGGCCGGCGCGGTTGCCCTCACCGCTGCCCAAAAAGAAGCCCGACAAGGCCAGGTCGATACGGTACAGCGGGAATTAGACAGTTTGGAAAGTCGGGTACAGCTCACCAGCATCTATCAAGAAATTGGCGACATAGATCAAATGCTTGTTGATTTACCGATACAGCTTGAAGAGATGCGCAGTCGTGGTTACGTTCACCGCGGACAGTACGAGAACACCCTGGACGCTTTAGATGAAGAGTGGGATGAGGTGCGTCCCCGTATTGAGCGCTTGTTAAAAGCCCGGATTACGCAGCTAGATAGGTCTTTTGACAACGCTGAAAGCAAAGTAGCAAAAATCAACCTCACCCACGAGAGCAGCATCAAGGCCGCAGAAACGGCCGTTTCCAGTTTAGAATCCCGCATAGAGAGTGCAGAAAAAGCCATTGAGTCACAATATGATGGGCTGCAAACCCAACTACGACCCATCAAACGACAACTCTATCAAATAAGTGAAATGATGGACTGGATTGACTCATCCGACGCCATCAGCCTGCGTGAAGCAGAAGGACCACTAGAAGCTGTTGAAGCAGAATGGCACACCGACGGCAAAGACGAAGGCCCAGATGGCATACTGTTAATTACCGACCAGCGACTGCTTTTTGAACAACGTGAAGAAATCGTCACCAAAAAGAAATTTGGTCTCTTTAAATCAGACTCAAAATATATTCAAAAACTACATCTCGAAATCGAAGTAGACGACATTGACGACGTGGCAGATAAAAAAGAAGGAGGGTTTCTGGGCATGGGCAAAGCCGACATCCTCGAACTCATCCTGTCTGCTAATGCTCCCGTCTCTCGTACCCGATTCCATCTAAAAGGTGAAAAATCCTCCGATTGGGCCGAGTTAATCAAGAACGTAATCTCAGGTGAAATCGACAATGATCGCGCCGATGAGTACGCCGATGAAGCAGAAATAGCCGAACAAACAGCCGCGGCCTTCCCTGAAACATGTCCAAATTGTTTTGGGCAGATTCCGCCACAGCCCCGGGGCATCATCAAGCTGGAATGTGAATTTTGCGGGGCAGAAATCTTACCCCTGGTCACCGATGCTTGATCCTCGCTGTCCGGCACTGAACTCAGACAGCCACTGAAAATAGTGCCGGGCACTTTATCACCCTTTAGAACTCGGCAGCTCACCCCTCACAGCCTGATCTTGACAGGGTTTTTCAGTAGTCGGGCGTCAAGAGAGTTGAGCCGCGATTTTAGCATCAAATAGACGCCGTGCTGCAGCCAGATTGGAATACCCTAGTTTTTGCGTTAGTCCAACCACAAAATTGTTAATGGCTGACATTGTTTTGGCCAACGCTGGTTGTGA
>PDQY01000179.1 GCA_002746795.1 Chloroflexota bacterium
TGGCTTCTGCAATTTGAGCCACATCTTCGGCATCTCCCCAGGGATCGCTGTTGCCTTGAATGAAAAGAACCGGGGTGTCGCCAGCACCTGCCGCCGCAAATGAAGGACAGTAGGCTGAGAAGTACATGCCGCCCGCAATTTGGAACATAAGTTCAGCCAGGGGCATCACGGCCACGCTTAAGGGCCCCAATAAATCCTGACCATATTTTTGATTGTAAACGGAGACAGTTGTGGGCTGCACCGCGATGGCTGCCTTGATTTGTTCAGTTTGGGGCAGGGCATAAATCAAACTGTTCGCGCCCATGGAAAAGCCGATCGCACCAATGCGCTCTGGATCCACATCAGTGCGTGCATTGAGATAGGTTAAGGCACCAAGTAAATCTTTGGCTTCTTCCTGACCGAATGTAATGGGGGGTGCCGCTGCGCTTTCGCCATGATTGCGCATATCATACATGAGTACATTGTAACCATCTTGGTGCAGGGCAAAGGCCAGGCGCAGCATGTCTACAGGTTTGCGCCCGGTTAGCTCAGAAAACAGGTCGTCTGCCACTTCGCCCAGCCGATTCCACGGCCAGCCGTGAATCAGGATGATGGTTGCCCGTTTGCGCATGGAGTCTGCTTTGGCTGGCACAAACCAACCAGAAATGCGCACGCCATCTTGAGCTGGAAATTGAATCTCGTCATAGTCGAGCCCAAGATCGCCAGGGGTGGCCCACAGGGGGAGCCTGGGGGGATTTACAAGCCTTTTTGCAAAGGCAAATGCGATGGCTGTGATTAAGCCAATAATCAGGCCTAAAAGCCAAAAAAACCAGCGTAAAGATCGTCGGAAACTCATAGAATACCTCCTAAGGACTGACGATGAAATAAAATACGGAATTGCATCGTCAGTTTCAAGGAACGGTAGGAAAACGACATCGTCGTATTATTTAATTTCCGTTCCCAAGACTTTAATTATACCCGAACTCAACATTTGTGTAGACACAAAAATAAGGTTAAACTGGGGTGGGTTTTGAATGTAGTGATGATGAGAAAAAAGTATTATGGTTCCCACACGAGTTGAACAACTATTCCAACAAGCGAAAACGGCCGTTAAAGAAAGCCAATTTTGGCAAGCAACAGAACTTTACACGGAAATTTTATCTGAGACATCTCCCAAAACTACCGATCAAGAAGTGAAGGAGATCCGGTTAGCCACCTTACAAGAAAGGGGGCGTTTGCTAGGGTTAATGGGAGAACAAATTGCTGCTTTGCATGCTTATGAGCAATATCTACGAGAAGCTGGCAATGGCGTGCATGCAGTCACAGCTCGGGTTTCCACTGCAAATCAGTGTCGTCGCGTGGGACGCTACAAACGAGCCTTAGAGGTGTATCAGGAGGCATTAGATTTATCAAACTCACTGAGCTACGTTTTGGGCAGGGCGCAAGCATTAGCTGGCATTGGTGGTGTCTATGTCATGATGGGGCGCACCGAAAAGGCTGCGCAAAAATTAAGTGAGGCCACCACGATATTTGAACAAGTTGGCGATGTATTTGGCCAGGTTCGCTCACTCAATGAAAAAGGCGTTGCTTACGGCAACAGTGGTCAATATGATAAAGCCATTGCTGTTTTCAAAATCAGTCGAAAACTGGCTCAACAGATGAAGCACCAGGATCGGTATGTGATTATTGTCAATAATTTAGGGGAATGTTACCGTCATCTTTGTGCTTATGAGCGCGCCATTACCTTCCATCAAGAAGCCTTAGCTTTAGCGCAAAAAGGGCGTTTGCGATACGTTGAAGCTGACATTCGGCGCAATTTAGGTTTGAGTAGGCGGGAGTTGGGGTACATGGATGAGGCATTAGACTATTTAAACCAGGCGTTGACTATCTGCGAAGAGACTGACAACCTGGACATGGAACTTTATACTTTGTTTGGGTTGTCGATCACGGAAGCACGCCATGGCGATCATGAAATAGCCGCTTTGCATGCACAGAGGCTCTTTGACAAAGCTGAAGCGGACAATCTGCTCGGACACAAAGCGCGTGCCCTTTATGCCCAAGGAGTGGTTGCCCAACAACATGGGTACCCCAACAGTGCCGAAGAATTATGGCACCGTGCCCTCTTCCTGGCACACGAAACTGACCGCCGCTCCTTGTTGTGGCAGATCCACGCCGGACTTGCTGATGTGGCTGACAGTCAAGGGTTGGCTGATGTCCATTATCGAATTGCCGGGGAAGTTTTACAACAAATGGCAGACCCCATTGAGGATGAGGCACTCCGCGCAACGTTCCTGAATGCCCCCACTATTAAAAGAATTCTAGAAAGAGGCTAATCAGAGAATGTGGTGAAGAGAGGCACGCCCACGTGCCTTCTCAACTATTTTGGAAATAAATCCCTTTCTCTGTACCCATCTGGCACAGGTGGATAGGCTCGGATGAAGTTGTCTTTGGCGAAGAGGCGTTTTTGTATCCAAACGGGCATAGCGCGGCTTTGGGATGTGCCCCCACCTTGACTGGCATGTTGGGCGCTGGCGGCTAATTTTGTTTCCCAATATTCACGCCAATCGATGCGTGCATGGATTTTCTTGGGGGAGATACCAAGACGGGTGAAGTCAATGTCTTTGTTTTTACCTTGAGCTGTTGGATCTTTACCCCGTAACCGTAATAGAATGGTGTAAATTTTTACCATGCTGTTGGGGAATGCTGTGAAGTAAAGCCGCTCGGGTTGAAATGGGGCGGGGCCAATCTCGGGATATTGCTGGGGGTCACTTGCTGCGGCAAAGGCTGCTGTTGTGATTTTCCAGCAATGAATATGGTCGGGGTGAAAATAGTCACCTGTTTCATTGTGGGTCACAATCACTTGGGGTTGTATCTCCCGAATGAGTTTTACCACTTTGCCGACAGCTTCATATTCATCTGTATTGATGAATGCTTCGGGGTGTTTGTTTGCTGGATCGTTGATATAGCCAGAGTCTCGATAATTGAGTTTATGGAGTTTGGCACCCAAAATTTCAATGGCGGCATCTAACTCTTTGGCGCGTACAGCTACCAGTTCGTTGAGTGCTTCTTCATAACCGTCTGCAACTGAGCCAGCAACCCCATCTGTAGCGATGGCGATGTGGACATCGACACCTTCATCTGCATATCGGGCAAAGGTGCCGCCAGGACCAAAGGATTCGTCGTCAGGGTGAGCCAACACGGCTAAAAGTCGTTTGTTTGTCATAAATGTTTAAGGTTATGGGCGCAGCCACTTTATTATTTGTGAAATTCTTTCATCATGGGCAGTAGGGGAACGGGATGAATGGTTTGGAATGAATGATGGACATTGGGCAACACAAGTAATGAGCCGACCGGGAGCATGCGGCTCAAGCGCTGTGCTTCATTGAGATGCACTATCTCGTCTCTATCACCGACGCTCACCAATGTTGGTATTTTTATGCTTCTCACATCTCCTTCGGTAAGTCCGTGGCTAACCAGGGTGTTGATTAAGCCAGCGGCTTGACGCATCAGGATTCGCCAATGACGCGCTCCATGTTCTTGCACGAGTTGGTTGGCGTAGGCGGGGGCTTTCTGGGCTATTTCGTCTGGTTCTAATTGCGCCCGCATTTGGTTTGCAGCTTCTTTTGTCCAGTAAAATTTTGTGCCGTGAACGAGGAGTGTTTTTACGCGTCGCCGTTGGGTGGCAGCTAACATTAGCCCTAAGTAGCCACCGATGCTGTAACCAGCAACATGGAGGGCGGGTGCATTTAAGTATGATAGCAAGCCGGTAATGTCTTGCAGCATGTGGTCAGGTTGTAGGTCTTGGGCGTTGTTCCCAGAATGGCCGTGGCTGCGCAAATCCATCAATAATAGGCGATAATTTTCGGATAGGGGGCGAATGAATGATTTCCACTGTTTGTTGATGGAGCCGAGAAGTCCAGGCAAAAGTAGTAGAATCTCTTTTTTGGTATCGGTGCCATATACTTCGTAAAAGATGTGGGTGCCGTCTCCTGCTGTCCACGTACTCATGAAAGTTTCCTCCTTGGTGTTTGATTCTTGTTTTGCCAGGCTGATTTATAGTTTATCTTCGTCTTCTGATGGGAGGCTGAGGCCAACTACAAAACCAATGGCGTGGGTATTGGTGTGTGAGATGCTGATTGACCATTGTGTTATGCCAAGTTGCTCTGCTAATTTCTGAGCACGGTTGTGCAGCTTTAGCTCGGGTTTTCCGCGCTCATTGTTGATGACTTCGATGTCAGTCCAGTTGACATCGCCGATGCCAGTTCCCAATGCTTTGCTGACAGCTTCTTTTATGGCGTAGCGGCCAGCCAGGCTGGTTATTCTGCTGGCACAGTAAGCTTGCTCTTGCTTGGTGAAGATGCGATTTCGCATTTTATCGCCAAAGCGTGTGATGCTGTTCTCGATACGTTTTATTTCGATGATGTCTACGCCAGTTGTTAACATGAATAATGTTTCTCACGGTGAAAACAAGATGATGATTTTATTTTATCGTGTGATGTTTGGTCCGGCTACTGCAATGGCGATTTGTTCTGTGCTGAGATATTTTTGGGCGGCAGCCTGGATTTGTTCTATGGTAATGGCTTTGATTTTTTGTGAAAATTCGGTGATGTAATCTAGGCTGAGGCTGTAGAGTTCCATGTCAATGATGACGCCTGCCAGGCCGCTGTTTGTTTCTAGGCTGACGGGGAGGGAGCCTAGGCGATAGGCTTTGCTATCGGCTAGTTCTTCGGCGGTGACGGGCTCGGTTTGAATGCGTTGGATTTCGGCAAGGATGCTTTGGATGGCTTGCTCTACTAGTTCGGGGGCTACGCCGGCGCTGACGCTCCAGGGTGAAGGGCCTAGCCCGCCTTGGAGTGCGCTGTAAGCGTAGTAAGCTAGCCCTTGTTCTTCGCGGACGGTTTTGCCGATGCGACCCATCATGCCGAATACGCCGAGGATTGTGTTCATGAGACTGGCTTGTAGGTAGTCTGGCGCGGCGCGGGGTGGGCCTGGCAGCCCTAAGATGATGTCGGCTTGTGTTTTGTCTGCCATGTTGATGTGGGTGCGCTGGGTGGATAACGGCCGTTCTTGTGGTCCGACCTCTTCTATTGTTAGCTTTTTCCCTGGCTGCCAATCTTCAAAAACTTGGGCTATTTGGGAAACGGCCGTTTCTGCCTTAACAGCGCCAACTACAGCGATGATCATGCCGTGTGGGCTGTAGTAGTTTGTGTGGAAGTGACGTAGATCTGAGGCGGTGATGGTGTCAATGGTTTGCTTATGGCCTCGTGAAGAACGGCCGTATGGATGGTGGGGATAAAGCAGCTTGTTGAACGCCAATGTTGCCATCTGGCGGGTATCATTGGCGCGAATGGTGAGACCCGTCATGATTTGACCCCGCTGTTTTTCCACTTGCTCCGGTGGAAACGTGGGGTAGCGCAGGGCATTGGCCAGGAGATCTAAAATTAAGCCTACATCTTCAACCAGGCAGCCTGCACCAAAATCGGTGCTGTGTTTGCTGCTGCTGATGTGGAGATCCGCACCTACCGATTCTAAATCGTCGTAGACTTCATGAAAATCCCGTTTTGCCGTGCCTCTCATCAGGGTAGAGGCGGTAAACGATGCCAATCCTTCCTGTCCCACTGGATCTGCAATCGAACCAGCGCGAACCAAACCTTCAATGACGACAGATTCGTTAGCAAAATTTTCATAAGCAAGGATGGTGATCCCGTTGGGCAAAACGTGGCGATGGATTGTTTTGGAGTTGGGATAATGCATAGATTTTTGAGATTAGAGGCTGGAGATTATGCAGCACACAATCACATTCCTTTGATTTGGGCGAATATCATACCATTGTGTTTCAGAGGGCACAAATTGAGGTTGTATCGTTACAGAGGGTCAGGCCACTGGAAGCGCATCCATCAATTCCGGTACTTGTTTATGGATGCACCCTTAGGACTGACGATGACATAAAATACGGCATTGCATCGTCAGTTTCAAGGAACGGTTAGGAAACGACTTTGTCGTATTGTTTAATTTCCGTTCCTTAAAGCGCCCCAGCGCTTTCCATGAGTTGACTTAAGCGGGCGCTAACTTCTTGATAATGTAAATAGGTTTGTCTCAATTCTTCTTGATTTTCTTTTTGGGGCGGGAAGTTAGTATGTGTGTGATAGCGTTCAATAAGCAGTTTGTCAAACAGCGCTACCGTTTCTGGCAACGGTAGAATGCGTAGCTCTTCCCACAGGAGTTGAGAGCATAAATGGAACTGTTTTGCGGCTTTAGAAAATAAACCTAGATTGGCAAAACAAAGTATCAACGCACGATGTACTTCTTCGCGTAAAGGGTCTAACCGTAAGATTGTTTCGCCATAGGCAATTGTTTCTTGGTAGGATTTTCGGTCTAAAGCGCAGCGCATGAGGCTGCCCAGAACGGATAGATACATGCGTGACAAACGCTCACGTTCTATGATGCACCAATCTGTAAATATGTCCTCACAAAAATCCCCTTTGTATAACCCGATGATTTTGCTGAAAATCAATTCTTTTTTCTCAGGATCAAGTTCTTTTATTCCCTGGTTTACAAGCATTTTGAACTGTTCGTAATCAATCTTTATGATGCTGTTGGGTGAAAAAGTAATGGATTCTCTATCTGTTTGTAATATTGTTTCTGGTGCTAACCCAACTTTCTTGAACAAGGTACGTACGCGCCACAGTTCCGTATTGAGCCTGCCCCGCCCTTTATCTTCTGCACATTCAGGCCACAAAAGTGAAATTACTTTTAACCGATTATGCTTTATATGCGGATGTAGCAGTAAGAAAGCTAGCAGCTCTTTGGCGTGTTGGGTCGGGAAATGGGAAACTGTTACCTTTTGATTACGTAACTGTAAGGTGCCAAATGTGTCTATCCAGAGATAGTTCACGTCTCCGTCCTCACAAATAAGTTGGCAGACAGCATAACACGCTATCTGTCAGGTATGTGTGCATCCATAAATAAGTTACGGAATTGCATCGTTGGTTTTAAGGAACGGTCAGGAAATGACTTCGTTGTATTATTTAATTTCCGTTCCTGGGGATGAGTTGTTGGGTGGAATGTGTAATCAGGATGATTGATGTAATTAAAGTGACGTAACGGCCGTTTAAGCCATTTGTCAGCATTATACACCATAACTGGGGAGTAAATGGGGTCGAGCAAACAGAAAAAGTGTAAAAACCGATACAATGCATTCAGGTTTCTATTTTTTGAGTTTGAGTTCGTAATTTGTGTGAGCGGGTTTATGCTGGTTAATCAATGCTTTAATCAGCTTTGGATTTGTTTCTGATTTTTTCAGCGGCAATTTGACGATGAAGGTAAAAGGATCTAGTTTTTCACTGGTGTCATCGATCTCTGGCACTTTTCCTGTGTAAATTTCCAGGATGCGGCTTAAGGCTTTTTTCGTGCCGCGACGGGCAAATAATTCATTTGCTTCGGTTAAGAGTGTTCGCCGTTGTTCATTGTTCCAACTGTGGTCAAATGTTAAGGCAAACCAACTTGCCAGCCAGGGGAAAAAGCCATCGGGGGCTGTTTGTGGATGCAGATAAATATCAAAGTTATCCACGTTCCAGCGCGCCGGAATATAAATCGATTCAAACATGGCCAGAAACCGAGTCATGAAATCGGTGTGATAAATATCAGGCAGGTATTTCAGGTATTCGCTGCGATCAATGGCTAATCCTGGCGGCGGTGTGTAGGAGGGGGACGTTGAGCCTGCCGGTCCATCAGGAGGGGGCAGGGGCGGTGGTGCTTTTGGGGCGGCAACTGGTTCTGGTTCTGGCTCAGGTTTTTCTTCAGCAGATGGTTCGGGTTCTGGGCTTGGCTCTGGTTTTGACTCAACCGGCACTTGATGATAGATGATTTGAAAAGGTTCTATATGAATGGCATCGCCATCAGACAGGGGGTGTGGCTCATGTGGCGGTAGTTTTTTACCATTGATCTTGGTGCCGTTGGCGCTTTCTAAGTCTGTGATGGTGCAATCTGATTCGGTGCAGGTGACGCTGGCATGTCGGCGCGAGACGAGTTTGTGTTCCAGCAGGATGTCTACGCCGGATTGTCGCCCGATAACGGCCGTTCCTGCTCCTAGCTCAATCGTCTGTTCCTCTGATGGCCCTGTCATTTGTAATTGATGGATTACTTGCTCAATCATATCTCATTCTCGTATGATGAAACTTAAAGTTGAGTCTGCTGAAAAATCATAGGTGACACCGGTTTTTACTCGACAGGAATTTGTGTTAATTTGCATCATTCGCTGTTCTTTTTGTCAATCAACCAAGTTTAGGGTGAAAACACAGGTGTAACTATAACAGGTGTAACTATAATAGGAATAGATTGAAACGGGATCGGGATGAAAAGGGGGCGGATGGGTATGGGTTCATTGTAAATGCGCAGGTCTCGTACACTGCCTTTAAAAACGGTACCGTTGGAGTAGTTAATGACGCTGATATCCCAATCATTGTTGTGACTGATGGTGAAGGGAACTGTACAGCCCAAAATATTGTCTAGGTATAGTTTGGCTTCTGAGCCATCATAGGTGATGAGAGCGGTATGCCATTTATTGGCTTCATAAACAACGCTGCATGATTCCTGGTTGCTGTTGTTGTAGAGCAGGCTGACGCTGCCATCGTTTTCCAGTTCAAATCCAATCCAGCGAGTGGAAGACCCAGCAACAAAGACAGGCATGCGAGACACCTCATCTGCATTAAATTGCATGGAAATTGAGAAGGAGTTGTGGTTGAAGTTGTTCAGATTGGGTGTCGAGATAACGCATCTGTTGCTGCCAGAATAATTACCATTGCAATAGACACTGTCATCAGCGAATGGGGCATTGTGCAGCGTCATGTCGTTTTCTTTGTTCGTGATGTCTTTACCATCTGTTTCCAGGGGGTAGTGGGCGACGAGCTTGGCCTGAGCCGTGGCTAGGATGGCGACGCTGGTAGCGGTTTGATTGGCAACGGCCGTTTGCGTGCCTGCTATCTGCACGGTCTGAGTTGCAGCTGCCTTTGTTTGCTGCGCTGCCGCCGTTTGTTGAGCGATGGCTGTTTGCTGTGCTGCGGCCGTTTGTTCTGCTGCTACCGTTTGTTGAGCTTGAGCTAGAGCCGTTGAGGTGGCATCATTGGCGGCGGCGGCAGCGAGGGCGGTTGCTGTGGCGTTGGCATTAGCGGCCTCTTGCGCAGCTTGCGTCGCTCCTGTGTCAGGCGTAGGTGTTGAGGTGGCTAATGGTTGAGCATCTATGCCATCCAGCTGCCCATCTCCATCCGAATCAGCCACGTTGACAAAGGTGCCTATCTGAATCTCCTTTCCATCATTGAGGCCATCATTGTCGCTGTCTGGGTTCATCGGATTGGTGAAGTGAATATTTGTCTCCTCGCCATCATTGAGGCCATCATTGTCACTGTCTGGATTGTTGGGGTCGGTGCCTGCAAGTTCTTCTTCAGCGTTAGACAGACCATCCATATCGGTGTCGTGGGCGGCATCCAACGTCGTTTGTGCCAACGCTGTCATCGTCACTTGGGCGGTGGCTGTTTGTGCGGTTTCATTGTTGTAGCCCAGCCAGGTTTGGCCGACCAACACGCTGCCTACGCAGCACAGCACAGCCAAAATCGGGATGAGTGCCATCAGCCAGGTGGGGATTCGTGGCTTGACGTCCAGCGTCCCTGGACGAATCTGGTGGGTTCCGCTTGGTGTTCCCACTTTAATTTCAAATGGCAGCGTTTGCTTGACTCCGGTTAACGGCCGTTCCTTGGGCTGCACGTCTAATAAAACTTCCTCTCGTGTCCCCGGTTGAATCGTCAACCCGGTGCGCTTGCCTCCAAACTGAATGCCATCAGCATTGTCTTTGGCAGAGATGTCAAAAGCAGTAGGGGTATTGCCATCGTTGACGATAGACACCCGGCATTTGCCAGCGTTCGTCAGCTGCGTCGGCTGCACATCCATCGAGAACTGAACGAAGGGAGCCACCGTCACACTCCCTTCCATTGTGGTGATGTCCCGCTGCTCACTTTGTGAAGAGATGATCAGTTGATACGGATGGCGACCTGCTTTGGCGCTGCTGTTTTTAGGCGGATGGATGGTGAAGGGCAGCGAGACATTGGCCTGAGGCATGAGCTGCACCGATTTGGGAGGAATCGTCACCCATTCTGGGGGCAACCCTTCTACCCGCAGCCCAAAATGATCCACCATAGCGCCTTGGTTGAACAAATTAACCTGAATCTCAGCGATTTTGCCCGGCACCACTTCCACGTTAGTTGGGTTCATGATGACGCCTAACTGGCCGTTGTTGGTCAGTAACTGGGTGGCACCTGAAGGGGCGGCTGGCATGGAGACATGACGGGCTGGTTGGCGAACGGCCGTTTTCTTAGCAGCCTGCCAACGCAGCAGGTACGGTCCCATACGCGCCACCTGACCAGGATCCCACGGTTCGGGAATGTTTGGCAGCAGTTTTCGGTTCTTGACAAAGGTGCCATTGCTGCTGCCCAGGTCGATGATTTGCCAGCCAGTGGTAGAGCGTTCCAGGCGGGCATGGTGACGGGAAATGCCTGGCGCATCCAGTATCAAATCACAATCTTGCGCCCGACCAATCACCGTCGTTGCTTTTTCCAGGCTGTGAGTTTGGTTGGCTTCACCTTGCCGTTGGATGATCAGATAATCTGCTTCGGTGGGCACCACCAGCGATGGCCCAATGCTGGGAGGCGTGACTCCCTCTTCTTCCGGCATGATTTGAGTGACCAGGCTGACAATTGAAGTGGAAACAGCAATCGCCGTTTGCTCTTCATCCGAAATAGCGCCCGCTGCGCGACGCAACGCCGCTGCCATCTCTTCACCAGTCTGGAAACGATCCTTCGGTTTTTTAGCAATGGAGCGTAGAATAATTTCTTCAACTTGCCCAGGTAGGCCAGGCCGAATGTCTTGTGGCCTCGGTGGTGCCATGCGGATATGCTTTTCAGCTGCTTCAGCTGGCGTGCGAATATTCTCAAAAGGCAGCCGCCCTGTCGCCATTTGGTAGAGCAGGACGCCGAGGGAGTAGATGTCAGAACGGCCGTCGATATTCATACCGCGACACTGTTCCGGCGACATGTACGGCATCGTGCCTAAAAAAGTGCCAGTTTGAGTCTGAATGCCGCCTTCCACCAGCTTTGCCAGACCAAAATCAGTGACCACCGCGCGTATGGGTGCTTCCCCTTCACGGTCAGGCATATCCAATGGTTCCATCAAGATATTGTCCGGCTTAACATCTCGGTGTACCACACCTTTGCGATGCGCGTAACCGAGGGCATCTGCCACTTGCGCTGTCAGCCCCAATGTTTCTTTGAGCAGGATAACTTGTTGCTCCTCATACATTTTGCGCAAAAACTTTCCCAGCGTTTGCCCTGCCACATAAGTCATCGCCATGTACAGCACACCCCGATAATTATCGAAATGATAGATTTGCACAATGGAGGGATGTTTTAGACGGGCGGCGGCTTGCGCTTCTTGTTGAAAACGTTGCTGAAACTGGGGTTGTTTCGCCAGGCGATTATCCATCACTTTGACCGCCACCACCCGGTTGAGGTTCATATCCCGTGCTTTGAAGACAGCGCCCATGCCCCCTTCGCCGAGGAGCGATTCAATACGGTAATTATCGAGTTGTTGTCCGATTAATTCTTTCATGATGTTGGCCTTTTTGATTCACGAAGGATGGTGGGTAATATTTTTCGATTTGTCATGATGTAGAATCATTCGTCAATCTAGCATAAAAATGGCTTTGTACTCCAATATTAAAACAAAAAATCGTGACATTTCACAGTTTGATTGTTTATGTTCTTACTGTAATTTCAATAACAAGCTGTCAAACTATTAATATTTACCCATGAGTGATTGCGCACTGGCAACAACATTTGAAAAGACATCTTGGGCGGTTTTTACGTTATTTTTAAAACGAATAATTTGTTGGTTTATTTTTGACACAGTTCTGATTTCGCCTTTTGTCGGCGTGCTAAAACGACGAGATTTAACTGTTCCCCACCAGCTTAGTAAATCATTAGGGGCTGCTCCTTGAGAATTTGTGCCTAGAGCAATCATTTCTTGAACTGCGGCAACGACTGTCATTATTGTTGAATATTGCTCGGCACCTTTTGCTACGCCTTGATTGGCTTGCTGAGTTTCGCGGTCAACTTGAGCAAACCGATCAAGTTGGGTGCCAAATTCACGATATTCTCGTCTTCGGTTTTCTAATCTTTTTTGCAAGGCCGCTGCTTTTGCGGCAAAGTTGTTGAGCGCATTTTGGTATTCTAAAACTTTTTGCTCAAAAAGAGTCGCATCTATAACTTGCTTCACCCCATTGACGCGAATTTTCATTTGCTCCAATCTCAGGTTGATTTTTTTTACTTCTTCATGGTAAATAAAATCTGTAATTTTACCCAAGGCATCAGATACACTTGTTGGTAATGAAATGCCATCTGATGTGGGAGATGGTACTTTATCCCCTGTTACTATATTCCGGTCAAGGCCAGTTTGCATGTTGCGCACAACCATATTGCCGTCTTTATCTGCGGTGATATAGGTTGGATTAAAGCGCGGACGATTTCCAGCGATGATATCACGTTTGTTTCGAGCAGCATTAACACTTGCTTTTGCCTTACGAACGGAATTGGTAACATTTGTCGCCATTGTTGGCGCACCACGTACGACACTCATCGTAATGTCAACGGTTTTCCCTATATTGCGTACAAATTGTTTGATTTCA
>PDQY01000113.1 GCA_002746795.1 Chloroflexota bacterium
ATGGTACAAAAGATGGCGAAATGTGACCCGCCCCTGGTGGCTTATCGCAAGCATCAAGGGGTGGTGTTAACGGCCGTTGGCAAACACGCTGCCCTGGAAATGATTCGGCACCATCGCCTCATCGAAACTTTTCTACACGAAAAGTTGGGGTACGACTGGGACGAAGTACATGAAGAAGCAGATCGGTTGGAACATGTCATCTCCGAAGAAATGGGAATCCGCATAGCAGAGATCCTGGGACATCCAGAACGAGATCCACACGGGCATATCATCCCCACTATCGACTTAGAAACCAGGATAACCACCGAGTTTCCGTTGGCTGCGTTAACAGTAGGACAAACGGCCGTTATCCGCCACGTCAACGATGAAGACCCAGCCATCCTGCGTTGGCTCGCTGGCCACAACCTGCGTCCCGGCACCACACTCAAATTCATCATGATTATCGACGATGGTTGCTACCGCATCCAAACTGACGAAGGACACCTTGATTTACCCCTTCCCGTAGTGGACAGCATCCACGTTGATTTAATCTAGCAATCAAAGATTGAAGATTAAAGAGCAACATATCCCTAATCTTCAATCTTAATTTTTTATTACTTCAAGGAGAAACAATACAAGTGAAAAACCTAACAACTATCCCCCTCATTATCATTTTGACCATCATTTTAGCTGCCTGTGGTGGCGAAGCCTCAACTTCCACTGCAAAAGACAGCAAACTCAATGTCGTTGCCACCATTGGCCAAATAGGCGATGCTGCCGAAATCATCGGGGGTGACCATGTCAACGTCACCTCCCTGATGGGAGCAGGCGTTGACCCCCACCTCTACACCGCCAGCGAGAGCGATGTCTCCAAACTGACGGAAGCCGATGTCATTCTCTACAACGGCCTCTTCCTAGAAGCACAAATGGCAGATGTCCTCAAGCAAATCGGTGAAACAAAAACGGCCGTTGCTGTAGCCGAGGCCATCCCTGAAGAAAGATTACTCGCTTCCGTCGATTACGCCGACGAACACGACCCCCACGTCTGGTTTGACGTAGAACTCTGGTCAATCGTCGTCGAGGCCGTACGCGACACACTTATTGAAGCCGATCCAGACAACAGCAAAGCATATCAGGACAATGCCACAGCCTATCTGGCAGACCTGGCAGACCTTCAAACCTACGTCAGTGAACAAGCCGCCAGCGTGCCAGACCAACAGCGCGTCCTCATCACCGCCCACGACGCCTTCAACTACTTCGGCCGAGCCTACAACTTTGAGGTCATGGGTCTACAAGGCATTAGCACCGAATCAGAAGCCTCCACCGCCGACGTGCAAAACCTGGCAAACTTTATCGTGGAGAATCAAATTCCTGCCATCTTCGTAGAATCTTCCGTCCCCGTGCGCACCGTTGAAGCTGTGCAAGCAGCTGTAGCCGATCAAGGTTTCAACGTCGAAATCGGCGGCGAACTCTTCTCCGATGCCATGGGCAACCCTGGCACCCCAGAAGGGCATTACACAGGCATGGTACGACACAATATCGATACCATCGTTGGCGCACTTCTAGCAAAATAAACAGTTTGTCGTGCGTGCTTTAGTACGCATCCAGATGCATGCTAAAGTGCGCACCACAAACGGACATCACTATGAACATAAAATACGCAATCGAAGTAGAAGATTTAACCCTGGCCTATGGCGAAAAGCCAGTCCTATGGGACATCGACTTCCGTGTCCCCGAAAGCACCTTGATGGCCGTTGTCGGCCCAAACGGCGCCGGCAAGACCACCCTCATCAAAGCCATCCTGGGGCTGCTCAAGCCAGCGGCAGGACGCATCCTCATCTATGGTCGCACCTACGAAGAACAGCGCAAACTGGTCGGGTACGTGCCCCAACGCGGCAGCGTCGATTGGGACTTCCCCACAAGCGTCCTCGATGTCGTCATGATGGGACGCTACGGTAAACTAGGCTGGTTTCGCCGCCCAGGCAAAAAAGACAAAGAGATGGCACTAGGAGCGCTGGAAAAAGTAGGCATGAGCAAATACGCCCATCGCCAAATCAGCCAACTTTCTGGTGGCCAACAGCAGCGCACTTTCCTGGCTCGCGCCCTCGTTCAAGATGCCAAAGTGTACTTCATGGACGAACCATTCCAGGGCGTTGATGCCACCACAGAACGCGCCATCGTCGCCCTGCTCAAAGAACTGCGCGAAGCAGGTAAAACCGTCGTGGTAGTGCATCACGATTTGCAAACTGTGCCCGAGTATTTCGACTGGGTCACATTGCTTAACGTACTGCGCATCGCCAGCGGACCCGTTGACCAGGTCTTCACCGACGAGAACTTACGCCTGGCTTATGGCGGTAAAGTAAACTTCCTCTCCCGCAGCAACGGCAACGGCACAATGACACCTGAAACATATGCCCAGCCGCTTAAGTAAGAATCATTATGGAAATTTTTAACGACTTACTCTTTAACTACACACTCCGCACCGTCGCTCTTGGGGCAGTCACGTTGGGGCTTGTCAGCGGGGCGCTTGGCTCCTTTGCAGTGCTGCGGCGACAAAGCCTGCTCGGCGACGCCATGTCTCATGCCGCGCTGCCCGGCGTGGTGTTAGCCTTCATGATTACCGGCAGCAAAGCACCAGCCATGCTGTTGCTAGGAGCCGCCATTGCTGGCATTTTGGGCACGATGTTTATGATTGCGATCACCCGCCACACGCGCATTAAGGAGGACAGCGCCTTAGGTATCATCTTGTCCGTTTTCTTCGGCTTTGGCTTGATGCTGCTCACCTTTTTACAGCGCAATCCCGACTCCCGCCAAGCCGGCTTGAACAATTTTCTGTTTGGGCAGGCAGCCACATTGCTAGAACGAGATGTGATCACGATGGCAATTTTTGGTGGCGGCGCCCTCATTTTGATGGTGGTGTTCTGGAAAGAGCTGAAAATGCTTAGTTTTGATGTGGATTTTGGCGCTAGTTTAGGCTTTTCGATGCGCTTATTAGATATTTTGCTAACCAGTTTACTCGTCATTGCCATCGTCATTGGCTTGCAAGCGGTGGGCGTGGTTCTCATGAGCGCCATGGTGGTAGCACCAGCCGCAGCTGCTCGCCAATGGACAAACAAACTGAGCATTATGGTTGGTTTGGCTGCTCTGTTTAGCGCGATTGCCGGTGTCAGCGGCACCATGATTAGCAGCACGGGATCGGGGCTGTCCACTGGGCCGTTGGTGGTGCTATCTATCAGCGTGATTGTGCTGATTTCCTTCCTGTTTGCCCCGAATCGCGGTCTGGTGTGGAACTGGCTGCGCCAACGCAAAAACCGTCAAAATCTGCGCGTGCGTGCCGTGTTATCCAACTTATACTTGCTAGCACAACAGCATGATGATTTGGAACACGCTCACGAAACGGCCGTTATTCGTACCATGAGCTTCGGCCAAGGCGGCACCCGACACAGTCTCACCATCTTGGAACAACTCGGCTGGGTGAAAAAGGCAGGTGATGATCGTTGGGCGTTGACACCCGATGGTGCCGAAGAAGCTAAAAAATATTTACCAGCTGGATAACCAAAGATTAAAGATTGACATTTCACCTAAACAATCGGCAATCATTAATCTTCTTTAGGTTTTTACTATACTATGACTTCATCACAAATCGAAATTCAATTGATTGCAGCAGTCGTGGCCGTAGCCTGCGCACTGCCAGGGGTATTTCTGGTGCTGCGCCGCATGGCAATGCTGAGCGATGCTATCAGTCACACTGTTTTGCTAGGCATTGTCTTGGCCTTCTTCCTGGTCGGTTCAATGGAATCACCATTACTGGTATTTGGTGCCGCAGCCATGGGGCTCGTGACCGTCAGTCTTGTAGAACTGCTCAACAAGACGGGGCTGGTTAAGCAAGATGCAGCCATTGGCCTTGTCTTTCCGGCGCTGTTTAGTCTGGCGGTGATTCTAATTTCACGGTATGCCAACGGCGTCCATTTAGATGTAGACGCGGTGCTGCTGGGTGAACTGGCATTTGCTCCTTTTGACCGCTTAACCATATTCGGCACCAGCGTGCCCAAATCATTGGCGATCATGAGTGGCATTTTGCTGCTCAACATCTTATTCATCACCGTGCTTTACAAAGAACTCAAGTTGGCCACCTTTGATGCCGGGCTGGCAGCCACCCTGGGATTATCACCAGCGTTGGTTCATTATGGGCTGATGGGCATTGTCTCTATAACGGCCGTTGGTGCTTTCGATGGGGTTGGCTCTATTTTAGTGGTCGCCTTGATGATCGCACCAGCCGCGGCAGCCTATCTACTCACCGACAGTCTGCCACGTATGATTGGCCTGGCAGCGCTCATCGGTATTCTCAGTGCAGTTAGTGGCTACTGGCTTGCCCGCACCCTGGACGCCAATATCGCTGGCTCGATGGCCACAATGACTGGGGTCGTCTTCCTGGCCACTTTCCTCTTTTCACCGAAACGGGGCATGGTAGCAGTAGGGCGTCGCCGTCAACGTCAGAAATGGGAATTTGCCCAAACGTCGCTGGCGATGCACCTCATGAATCACGAAGCAACACCCGCTGCCTCCACTGAATGCACCGTTGAACACCTGCAAGAACACTTCCGCTGGCAACCTGACTTTGCCGACAAAGTCGTCGTCAAAGCACAGCAGCGTCATCTCGTAAAACGGGAGAATGGACATTTAGTTTTGTTAGATAACGGCCGTTCTCTAGCGAGGGAAGCCTTGATCAATTAAATGTAGTAAATGGCCGCTGGCCAACGACCAAAATAAGTCAGCGGCCATTTACCACAACCTGGAAATCATCCGAGAACAAGATCCGTTTCGCCCCCCACCGACCCCTCCTTCAACCCCAAAGATAACAGCCGCAAATTCGTTGCCCACGTTTATCCCGCCGCCACAAAAAGGCCGCTAAAAGTCAAATGTGCATAAAATATTGACGAGTTCTGCACAAGTTTTGCAGATTTTCTCATTAAAATAGCTCCGAACAACCAAGTTAGAAACTTCAATAAAGGAGTTGTATTGATGGATGCAAATCAAAAGCGGAAACGCATCTACTGGATTATTGGTGTCGTTGTGGCGCTGGTTATCATAGGTGCTTTCTTGTTTTTCCGCAGTCGGCAATCCCAACTGGCATCAGATGCGGAAAATGAACAAGAAACCGTCACCGCCTTTATCGGCAAGCTGTCTGCCAGCGCCACCGCCAGCGGCACGGTTTCCCCCGGCCAAGAAACAGCCCTCTCTGTGGAGATGCCCAACCTCGTCAAAGCAGTACATGTGCGCGTCGGTGACCATGTGTCAACCGGAGATGTACTCATGCAGCTAGACACAGATGCATTGGCGATCAATCTGGCTGTCGCTGAACAAAACCTCAAGCTAAAAGAAGCAAGCCTGGCAGACTTACAAGCAGAACCAAGTGAAGCAGAACTAGCTTCTGCGCAGGCAGCGCTGCTCAGCGCCCAGGCTCAACTGGATGATTTGCTTTCAGGTCACACAGCAGAAGAAGTAGCAGCACAGGAAGCCAACTTACGCGCCGCAGAAGCCAATGTGTGGGCGGCCTCTGCTCAGTTGAACCAAACGCAAAATGCAGTCAAACCTGCCGACATTGCCGCCGCTGAAGCCAATTTGGCCGCCGCTGAAGCCAATCTCAAGAGCGTGGAGTTGCAATACACGCGCAACCCTGATCCAGATGACTTCACAGCCAATGCGGCTCTGGCTCAAGCGCGGGAACAAGTTACTTCGGCACAAGCTGCCCTCGATAATCTGCGGGCAGGCCCAGACAGCAATCAAGTGGGCAACGCCCAAGCCAGTCTCTCAGCTTCAGCCGCACAACGAGATGCAGCTTTAGCTAATTTCGACAAGTTCAATGCGGCGCCTACGGCAGCTCAAGTTGCCGGAGCCGAAGCACAAATTGCGCAGGCACAAGCCAATCTCGATGCTCTACTCAATGGCGCTACAGACGAACAACTAACTGCTGCTGAAGCAGAAGTAGCGCAGGCGAAAATCAGTGTAGCCGATGCCCAAGCCGCGTTAGATGCCATGACGATTGTGGCGCCGTATGCTGGTATGATAACGGCCGTTAACTATGCCGAAGGTGAATTGGCCAGCGGTCCCGTTATTGAACTCATTGACGATAGCAACCTGAAAGTGATATTAGAAGTCGATGAAGTCGATGTGGGCAGCATCCAAGTGGGTCAAAACGCCACCATCAACATGGAAACCTGGCCCAACGAAGAGATCGCCAGCGAAGTGACCACCATCGCGCCCAGCGCAATCACCCAGCCCGGCAGTTCCCTGGTTACCTACGAAGTGCATCTCTCCCTCAGCGACACAGAGCTGCCTATTCTGATCGGCATGACCGCTAACGCCAACTTAATCACAGCAGAAAAAAGTGACATCCTCCTGGTTCCCAACAAAGCCATCAACGCCAACCGTTCCACCGGCACCTTCAGCGTCAATCTAAAAATTGATGACACGATTGAAGAAGTCCCAGTTGTGATTGGGCTGCGTGATAATCAAAACACCGAAATCCTCGATGGCATCAACGAAGGTGATGTCTTAGTGGTGGGCAACATCATCCCCCGCGCCCAATTTGGCCCAGCCAACAGGTAAACCCTAAACGGATATACACATGAACAATAAACCCAAAAATCGCAAAAAATGGATATGGATTGGCGTAGGCATTGTCGCCATCATCATCATTGCTTTGCTGGCCGCACCATTCATCTTTGGCGGGCAATTTACCATCAGCGAGCAAGACCAAATCACCGGCACCGGAGACACTGTAACTGCTTTCGTTGGTGATTTAGCGGCCAACGCCTCGGCCAGTGGTCAGGTGAAAGCACAGCGCGACGCTCGCCTGGCATCCTCTACCTCAGGTGACATTGACAAAATCTATGTGGCCCTGGGGGATGAAGTCGCTGAAGGTGACCCGCTGCTCAAATTCAACACCGACACCTTGGAACGTGCTGTCGAATCAGCTAGACAAAGCTTGCTCATCCAGGAAGCCAATCACGAAGCGCTAACAGCCCCGCCTACAGCCAGTAACTTAGCTGCAGCTGAAGCAGCTGTGGCCAGCGCCCAAGCCCAGTTGGACGACATCCTGGCTGGCGCTAGTGACGAAGATATTGCCGCCTCCGAAGCGAATGTACGCGCTGCTCAAGCCAATGCGTGGGCAGCTTCTGAGCAGCTACAGCTGGCTCAAAGTGGTGCCAGTGAATCAGAAATCGCATCGGCGCAAGCAAACCTTATTGGCGCCCTGAGCCAACAAGATGCCTTACAAGAATCATACGACATGCTAACTGAATGTTTTGACATTGAATTTCCTGATGGCTCTAGCCACAATATTTGCCCAGGTCTAGGCGATCCCGAAGAGCAAACACGCTACAACTTGCAAACAGCCAATGCCAACGCGGCAGCCGCTCAAGCCCAACTAGATGCCCTGTTGGCTGGCCCTGACAGCAATTCAGTTTCTATCGCGCAAGCCAGTTTGGCCGCCGCCAACGCAAATCTTGAAGCAGCTCAAGCAAATCATGAGGTCTTACTCAACGGCGCAACGGCAGCGCAAGTGGCCAACGCTGAAGCCTCGTTGGCACAAGCAGAAGCGAGCCTGGAGTCTCTGGTTAACGGCCCCACGGAGGGACAGCGAGCAATGTCTGCAATCGGTGTGGAACAGGCTAGAATTTCATTGCAGAAGGCAGAAGCCGACCTGGCTAACGCCACTTTGTATGCGCCATTTGACGGAGTGATAACGGCCGTTTACGTGCATGAAGGTGAAACAGCCAGCGGCATTCTGATGGAAATCGTCGATCACAACAGCCTGGAAGTCGTGCTGCATGTCGATGAAGTAGACATCGGCGACATTGCCATCGGGCAACCAGCCACCATCACCTTAGAATCCTGGCCAGACCATAAAATCGACAGCGAAGTCACAGCAATTGCCCCACGCAATGTCCGAGAAAACATCACGGTCGTTAGCTACGAAGTGTTCCTCAGCTTGAACGAGACAGAGCTGCCCGTCCTCGTCGGCATGACTGCGAACGCAAACTTGCTCACCAATAATCTAGAAAACGTTCTGCTCGTCCCCAACGAAGCCATCAACATTGATCGCAACAAAGGAACCTATTCCGTCAACCTCATCACAACGGGGGACGATGGCAGCCAGGCCATTGATGAAATCCAAGTGACCATCGGGTTACGGGATAGCCACAACACCCAAATCATCGATGGCCTCAATGAAGGCGACAAATTACTAGTGGGTGACGCCAGCCCAGTCTTCGAATTTAGTTTTGGCCCAGGTGGAGGCAACGGTGGCGGTTCACCGCTAGGTGGAGGCCGTGACAATCAATCCGGTGGAGGGAACTGATCATGAACATGATCGAAATGAAAAACCTCACCAAAACATATGAAATGGGCACGCAAGTGGTTCATGCCCTGCGCGGTATCGATTTAACCATTGAAGAAGGCGAATTTGTAGCCATCATGGGACCTTCAGGCTCTGGTAAAAGCACCCTCATGAACATGATTGGCTGCCTGGATGTGCCCAGCGGCGGCACCTACCTGCTCGACAGCATCGACGTCAGTGATATGAGTCCTGATGAACGCTCACGCATTCGCAATAAACGAATTGGCTTTGTCTTTCAGCAGTTCAACTTACTGCCGCGCACCACAGCCATCAAGCAAGTCGCTTTGCCCTTGATGTATGGCGGCTTCTCCCGCTCAGAACGCAGTGAACGCGCTCAAAAGGCGCTTCATCTCGTTGGCCTTGGCGACCGCATGGACCACAAGCCTGACGAGCTATCTGGCGGTCAGCAGCAGCGCGTTGCCATTGCTCGTGCCTTGAGCAACGACCCCAGTATCATCCTGGCAGATGAGCCTACCGGAGCTTTAGATACGGTGACCGGCGAAGAAATTCTAGGCATCTTCAAACAATTGCACAAAGAAAAAGGGATTACGATCATCATGATCACCCATGATCCTGAGATTGCCCAACATGCAGAGCGCACCATCTGGATTCGAGATGGGCTCATTCAAGATAGTTAAAAAATATCTGGTTACGCGGCCGCTTTGCCCCGCTCTACAACCTGACAAAGGGAATGAATTATGAATTTAAGTGAAAGTTTCTTTACCGCACTAGATAGTTTGCTGGCAAACAAGCTGCGAGCAGTTCTCACGATGCTGGGTGTGATTATTGGGGTAGCGGCCGTTATCGCACTCTTGTCGATTGGGAATGGCGTGCAGCAATCCATCACCGGTGAAATACAATCTATCGGTACGAATCTCATCGCTGTCATTACCGATTATGATAACAGCGGCGGCTATCAAGCCTTAAGCTTAGACGATGTAGAAGCGTTGTCTGATCCATACAACACACCTGCTGTCAGCAGGGTTGCCGCTGTCGCCCAAACCACTCAGGAACTGGTCAACGGGGGCAATAATACACGAACGCCTGTTTCTGGCGTGACCACCAACTACTTTTTCGTCAATAATATTGATGATTTAGACAGCGGCGACTTCTTTTCACAGCATGATTATGACAGCAAAGCTCGTGTCATTGTGCTAGGCTATGATGTTGCTGAAAATTTGTTTGAAGAGGAATATCCGGTGGGCAATACTGTGCGTGTCAATGGTGTGGGTTATGAAGTGGTGGGTGTTTTGGCTAAATCAGGCAGTGCTTTTAGTGACCAGGATACGGCTGCCTTTGTGCCCTTATCCACCGCCCACAGCCGCCTCTACACAGAGCGTACCCGCAGTGGCGAAAAGGCGGTCACGAGCATCACCGCCCAAGCGATTAGCGAAGAAGCCACAGAGGATGCTCTCGACCAAATCACGGAGACTATTCGCAACCAACATGGGATTGCTTATGCCAATGAAGATGATTTTTCTATCATCAGCCAATCTGACCTGTTGGAAACTTTTGACGTGATTACGGGAACGTTGACTGCCTTTTTAGGGGCGATTGCTGGTATTTCATTAGTTGTTGGGGGGATTGGTATTATGAATATTATGCTGGTCAGTGTGACAGAACGAACCCGCGAAATTGGTATTCGTAAAGCAGTGGGCGCTTTGAGGCGTGATATCCTGGTGCAGTTTTTGATGGAATCCATTTTGTTGAGCTTAGTTGGTGGGTTCCTGGGTATTATGCTGGGCTGGCTGATGTCGGGCGTTGCAGGTCAGTTGATTGAGCTGGAAACTGTAGTCGATATGGGCACGATTGCTTTGGCGACGAGCTTTGCGGTCACTGTTGGCCTGGTGTTTGGCATTTATCCAGCCTGGCGTGCGGCTAGTTTGAGGCCGATTGAAGCGCTGCGCTATGAATAGATGAAGAACAGAGGACGTATGATTTAATTTCTGTTCCTAAGTAATGATTTCTGTAGGCAGGTGGTCAACCCGGTTCATGTATGTTTGAATAAGTCGGTTATTTTCAAAATCAATACGAGAGACGCTGGTGTTGCTGGTGCATAACCAGGTATGAGCAGCATCCTCTACCAGGGTGCATTCACTTTTTTCTGGTCTGAAGATGACGTATTGGAGCATGTAGATAAAGCCGCCGTGGGTGATGATGGCCACCCGATCATCTGTGTTTCCATGACGTTCGATGAGTTCTTTTAAAAATTTTCGGGCACGATTAACTGATTCTACCCGCTGTTCGTAAGGTCGGGCATGCCACCATCCCTGCTCTTGCAGCCAATCGGGGATAACCAGGCGGGGGAACCGCTCAGCGAAAAAGGCACGGTTGCCGCCGGGTAAGGAGATGGGTTCTCCTGTTTCAGGGTCGTCCAGATAGATACCGCCCCGTTCATGGATGCATTCCCAAGGTATCAGGGGTAAATCAAGGGCGCTGGCAATGGCATGACCGGTTTGCACGGCACGGAGCATGAAACTTGTGTAAAGATGGGTAAAATGATAGCCAAAACGGTTGTGTTGATCGATTGCTACACCGGGTTTACCGTTTTGGTCTGCTTGCGCGATGTATTGGCCGAGGCAGTAGGCTTGCTTTTCTCCTAGTTCGGTGAGATGTGGGTCAGCTAAACGGCCGTTATAATTGCCAGTTTTTGCCCATAAGGCATTGTTGAATGACTGTCCGTGACGAATGATGTACAGTTGCATAAGTGAATGTATCCTTGAAATTTTGAGACTAAGCAGGACTTTACAAGTTTTTGGCACAGCAGTCAAAGATTAAATTGAACACAAAACGGAACTAAGGAACGTGGCACCTTTCATCCTGTGCGCTCTTTGGCGCTAACAATGAATAACATGCGAAAACAACGTATCTTAATTGTCGATGATGATAAAGCAGTGGTTCGTTTAATGCGTGCTTACCTGGCGCAGGCTGGGTATGAGGTACTTGTGGCCTATGATGGAGAAACGGCCGTTCATATCCTGCGTCGTGAAAATCCAGATCTCGTGTTGCTCGACCTCATGTTGCCCGGCATGGATGGCTGGGAAATCACCCGGCTGATGCGTAGTGACCCCAATTTAGCCTCTATTCCCATCATCATGCTCACTGCTCGTGTGGATGACGTAGACAAAATCGTAGGGTTAGAAATGGGTGCAGATGACTACGTGACAAAACCTTACAACCCACGTGAGGTCGTTGCCCGGATAAAAGCACGGCTGCGCAGCGCAGACAGCTTTCAGGCCCAAGTGCTGCGTGTGGGCGAGTTAGAGATGGATTTAGGACGTAGAGAGGTCAAGATAAACGGACATCTAGTAGACCTGACTCCTTCTGAATTTAATCTCTTACGGGTTCTCATGGAACAGGCGGGGTATGTATTCACCCGGAGCGAACTGGTGCGCAAAGGACTTGGCTCTGATTATGAAGGCTTAGACCGCACCCTTGACAGCCACATCCGCAACTTACGCCGTAAAATCGAACCTGACGCAAAAAAACCAACCTACATCGAGACTGTTTACGGCGTGGGGTATCGCTTAGGAACGGAAATTAAATAATACGACAAAGTCGTTTCCTTACCGTTCCTTAAAACTAACGAGGCAATGCCGTATTTTATGTCATCGTCAATCCTGAATAACCGTCTAAAAATTAGCTCCCGTTTTTCATGAGTAAAGGTCACTTAAAGCGCATCTATCAATTCCATCACTCATTTATGGATGCACGCTTAGGAGAAAACAGCGAATGAACCGAATGTGGATCCATCTCAGCCTCGCCTTCACCTTAGTGATTATCATCACCATGCTCACCGTGGGGGCGGTCGTGCGTATCACCCTGGAAACAAATCCCATCTATCAAGAAGAAATCCCAGAACCTGTCCAAGAGTTTTTCCGCGAAGCTCATAGATACAACGCCCCTATTGACATGCCTACATTCTTGCTCATAACCGGCTCAGTGGCCATCATCGCTGGTATCGGTATGAGCCGCGTCATGACAAAACCCTTACGTGAGCTGGGAGAAGTCGCTGATTCTTTTGGGCCACACAACCTGGAGCAGCGTGTTGAGGTGTGCGGCACCGCAGAAGTGCAGGCAGTGGCGAAACGCTTCAATGAAATGGCTGAACGGTTGGAACAAAATGAACT
>PDQY01000114.1 GCA_002746795.1 Chloroflexota bacterium
GCCGCTTCCACGACCTCATGGATAATGTGTGGCATTGGCTTGGGCAGCCCTACGATGTCAGCCAATTTACGTTGGCACCTCAACATTAACAGCTGCGTAAGATCTCCCTCATTGAAGGCGTCTTTCAATAAAAATTCCAGTTCGGGTCTCAATTCTTGCCACGTTGTTGCCATAGGATAACCTCTACCCTCCTAATAAATGTGTCTTCTCTATATCTACCAGATACTGGCGGATCTTTGCCGTTGGTATTCCCTGATTATACGTAGCCACACCCTCTACAGGTTCTCCCGCATGGTGCAGCGCCACCAACTGCCAGTTGAAGTTGAATACGGGGGAGCCGGAAGAACCTGGCTCTGTATTGTTTCGGTAGCGTAGACGCAGCCCATCCCAAACGGTGCCGATGACAGCTTCCGTGTCAATCGCCATCATCAACTGGCGGCCACCAGGGTATTGGTAGATGATCAGCGGAGTTCCCGCCTCTAACATTGGTGCTGGCTGTGGTATCTCCAGCCAACCACGCCTGGCTTTGGTTTGCCTTGGGCCAGTCACCCCGCCTACCTGCATATTCCCTGCTTCTTCAGATAGGCACAAAATGGCGAAATCCAGTTCAGTCGGTGCCGGCCCTTGTTTCACATTACTCGGGTCTGCAGCTGTATAGGGCTGCGCGACGGGAATTTCATCGACAGCGAAGACGATTCCCTCGTCAGGTTCGCGTACACCGTCTTCTCGCATCAGGGCATCAAAGCGCACTTGTAAGTGCTTAGCCTTGCCCTCCGCCAAATAGTCATACACGACATGGTAATTGGTCAAGACGGTATCGGGTCCTACCAAAAAACCGCTGCCTATCGCTTTACCTTTTCCCGTCAATGTTTTATGCTCAATGAGACACATCCGCCCTTCGACACGCATCATCTGCTGGCGCATGTTGGTTGCATCCAACATGGGAATGTGACGACGCACCAGCTTTTCTAGCTCCAGGGCACCGACTGAGCGGCTTTCCTCCCCAATGTGAGAAGAGACTGATGTCGCGCGCTCAAGCAATTGTGCCACCTGATACAGCTGGCTGTGGGTTGGATTATACCGTCGAGCGGCTTGTACCAACATCTGAACCTGAGACTGACGATTGTAATGCTCAATTAAGTTGAATACGGTCATATTGAGATTGCTTTGGGGAACCAACACCTCCAATCGTTCACCGAGGCCATACTGCACCATCCTTTCCAGGCTGTTGAGGTTAAAGGCATCCACCAGCGCGTCATTGAGCAGTTCATACGCTCGCCCACTTACTTGCATCATCTACTCCTTTTTTTGAATGCTTACCCCAAGCTTCGCTGATGCTACCACAGGGGGTAAGCAAATTCTGTATGTGCCCGCAATTGCGGCCAAGAACAGGCTGCACCGTCTTTCTGACGGGTGCCGGTCGCGGCTTGCATCACTCTGATCCAAAGCATTTCTGACCAGCGCACCGAAAGTCGTGGGAGACGACCCGAAACCCGTTATTGTTGTTCGAGTTGTTCGGGTTGTTCCTGTTGCGGTTGGCGACGTGGGCGTTGTTACGATTGTTGTTCCACGAGCCGCCCCGCACGCTCCTTTCAGCCTGCCCTCACGTTATCGGATTTTCATCCGCATCCGTCATGTTATCATGTTGTATGTCTTGCTGTTTTACGCCAGCCGCCCAAGAGCCGCCCCACTTCGGCCACCATTTCGGCAACGTGGCGATATTGATTCAGCTTAAACAAGTTTAAGTCTTTACACAGTCTCAAGTAAAAGCGGAGCTTCGTCAACTCCACATCTGCCTTTGATAAAGCCCGGCTCCGCGTACGCCCATGGCCTACACCAGCTTCGATTAAACATTCTTGAAACCGCAATGCCGTTTCTTGCACTGCCTTGGCTAAGATAAACCGTTGCTCACGGGGAAATTTCGTTGTCGCAGGCATGAGCCAAAGCAGTAAATCATAGGTTCGGGTAAAAATGGGAGATTCTTGCATCAGAGTACCACCTCCTTGAGAACAGCCGAACGTAGTCCCCAGGTATCACCATAGCGCACATGATTTATCCAGCCACTAATGGAGGCTTGCATTGTCTGTTGGTCTATGCTGCCTGCCTGGTATTTGGCTAACAACCCTCTTAACTTGTGCCGGTAATAGATGACCTTACGCCGCTTCACCCGTTTGTGTGTAGGGTATATGATAAAACCAAGAAAAGGAATGCCTTCTGTAACGGGACGAGGCTGTGCTGGCCCCTCGTGAATGGTTAAGCGCAATGCGGCCAGATAATCTACGATTGCAACCCGCCATTGGTGCAGGGTCTCTTTATCATCCGCAAAGAGCAGAAGATCATCGACGTAACGCAAATAAGCAGGACACTTTAGGTCTCGCTTGATGAAATGGTCGAAGGAATTGAGATAACAATTGGCCCAGAATTGACTGGTCAAATTGCCAATGGGCAAGCCTCTGGAACGGCTGGCAGCCAACAAATCATCGCCAGGAAACCAAACCATCTCATATTGCTCTTGGAGAACACCTCGTCCGCTATCCAAAATCTGGTCAATAAGCCACAAGGTATCTTCATCATGGATTTTGCGCGCTAACTGTTGACGTAATATGGCATGGTCGATGCTGGGGAAAAATTTACGGATGTCGCAAGGCAGCACGTAGCGAAAGTGACGACTGTATTCCTGGCACCGGGCTAAGGCTCGGTGCGTGCCCTTTCCCACCCGGTTGGCATAGCTGTCGTAAATGAAGGAGCGCTCGAATATCGGTTCGATGATATTGCACAGGGCATGATGAACCACGCGATCTCTAAAAGGCGCGGCGGATATCAGGCGATGTTTGGGTTCGTGGATGTAAAAGGAATGATAATTGCCTGGCTGATACGCCTTCTTCGTTAATTCAGCTTGCAGGGTTAGCAGATTCTCTTCCAGCGCGTATTCAAAGCTGGCGGCTGGCACTTTACCCCGTTTTCCCTGTCGTGCTTTACGCCATGCTTCATACAAGTTATACCAGGACACAATTTGCGGATATAGTTGTCGATAACTTTTCATATATAATATCCTCCCCTGTAACGCAGTTGGGGGGACACCCCCCAAACCCCCCGTTACAGAAACCAGCAGTTCAGCACCCAGCCCTCAGAACACGGGGGAGACGACCCGAAACCCGCCACTGCTGTCCGAGTTGCTCGGGTTGTTCCTGTTGCGGTAGGCGACGCGGGCGCCGTTACGAGAGTTGTTCCACGAGCCGCCCCGCACGCTATAGCGATTATGCTTATCATCAAAAAATGACGCTGTCCATTCCCAAACATTGCCACTCATGTCATGCGCCCCACATGCGGCTACACCTCTGGGAAATGCACCAACGGCCGTTGGTCGCTCTATCTGTGCTTCGGCTGAATTAATGATGCCATCCGCCCACGTATTTCCCCAGGCCCATTCTCGGCCATCTGTATGCCGCGCTGCCCGCTCCCACTCGTATTCTGTGGGCAACCGGTATGTGCGCCCACTTGTCTCCGTCAGCCAGGCGCAATACGCCACTGCCTCATACCAGGACACGCCCACAATCGGGCGATTCTCTCCATGCCAGCGTGGCTGCAGCCAATACTCGGGTTGGGTTATCGGTTCTGTCCCCCGATAAGCTAAATGCTCGCTGACGCGCCAGCGCCACCCTTTACTGGCTTCCCCACCCCAGTAGCGTGGCTCTTTGTACCCACCAGCGTCCATAAACATACCAAATTGGGCTGCGGTTACCGGATAGCGGGCAATAGCAAACGGCTTGTCTATCTGCCGTTTTTCTTTGTCCTTACCATAGAGGAACGCTCCTGCAGGGATCTCTATCAACGCTGGCTCCAGGGTACACACCCCTGGTCGTGGATCGCCCAGTTTCCCTAAGGCATCCCCTGCTTTGGCGCGCTGCTGTGGTGTTAAGGCTTCATTTGCCAATAATGCCACCAACGCATTTCGCAGTGCAGGCAGTAACTCTGCAGCCAGGTCGCTTTCTTCAAAGTTTTGCCGTCCCACTACGGCCGCCATTTCTCCGGCCAGCCAAATTCGGCACCAATCTGCCTCTGTTTTCGGTAACCGGCGTGGTACCATGCGTTCTACGGCATAAAGCACCTGTTCATAATTGTTGTTGTTATAAACCAGGGCACCAGCCGCCAGATTAAGTACTTCTCGCCAGAGGTCTCCTTCTGCCGCCAGCTGCGGAGCTTCTGTAAACAGCCGTATACCTGGCGTCAGGTAGCAAGCTGCCAAATATTCCTGAAAGGTGCGATGGGGAAAGACAAAAACACGCTCTCCCAAACCACCCCGCCCTACTAGCAGATGCGCCCGCTGTTCCGTATACGCCAAAAACTGCTCTGCTTTATCGTATCCCCCTAGATGTTTGGCTGCCAGAGCCATTATCTCGCCCTCTTTGATATCCGCCCGTTCCTGACGGGTGATGGCTCCCGCATGCGCTTGCCAGGCGATTTCCCATAGGAGGCGTTCCAGCTTCTGCTGATTGACTCCCAATGTCGCCAGCATATCAGGTAACGTTTTGCCTTTTTTCTCCCTTTCCTTGGGGATTTGCCAACGCAGCAGCAAGGTGTCTACACAAGCCTGGTACAGTCGTGCCCGCTCTTCCGGCAGGGTGCCGTAATAGGTCTGTACAATGGCCATGATGGTCAGTAACATCGGATTACTGGCCAGCTCTTGTAAGTCGGGTCGTTTTGTCTGCTGCTGCAAATGACGGGTCAAGCTCTCAGCGCGGTCGCTGCTCACCTCTCCCATTTCAGCCAACACGGTATACCAGCTCTCTATAAAACCATCTATTTGCTCGTTTGTCAACGGCTGCAAGGTGCGGTTTGGTACGCCTTCTGGGGCTTCGGTGGCGTCGAAGGAAAGAATGCGGCAGGTCGCTACCCAACGGCAGCAAGCATACACGCCTGCTGACATCGATTGTATGGCTTGCCATACGTCGGGTCGTTGTCCCCCTGATACTTCATCCACCCCATCCAAGAGGAAGATGACGCGCCCCTTTTGCGCCAGGGCTTTTAAGGGGTTGACAGCCACAGCTAAACCCCGTTTGTTAAGCTGCTGTTCTACATACTGCCAGATGGCTAGTGGTGATTGGGGATTAAATGCGGTGCTGGCGAAGTCGCGCAGTTCGATGAATATGGGCAAAGGAGCCATATCGGTCCAGGAGCGCTCTTCGTTTTCGATATCTTTTTCCCGTTGTTTGGTTTCGATAGATGAAGCTGTTGAAGCATTCCGTATTCTGCGTCCTGCGATTTCCGCCGGGATATATTCTCGCTGCCACTTTAGCAGCTCCAGCCACTTCTCTGACGGATATCGTGCCGCTCTTGACAGACAAAGAACCAGGTACCGCAGCAGCGTAGATTTCCCTGAACCGGGATCTCCCAGCAGAATAAGCTGTCGCTCAGCATGGATGGCTGCCAATGCTGCCCATTCAAGAAAAACCTTTTCTGTTTCTCCTGATATTTTTTCTTGTCGCGGCGTGGCATGCAGGTTGATAAACACGCGACCTAAATCTAACTTAGCTGATTTAGCCCCACCGGGATCGAGCAGGCTTAAGGCCAGACGCTCGCTTTGTTGGATCAGCCAGTCTAAATAGGGTTCTAAGTTTTTATCAAGCGGCTCCTCTATCTCTTCATCCAGCATTTGATAAAAAGCGTTGTCATCCCGCTCAATGCCAGCCAGTATCTTGGGCACGACCCGTGTCAAGCCTGCATGGGTTTGGTTTGCGGCCAAAGCCCCTTCTGCCAGCGCTTTGAGCCAGCCGCGGCGTACCGCATTGTCGATGACATCATCGACTGCTTCGGGCAGTTTCTTGTTCTTGCTGGTCAGGGTTTCTAATCTACGATGGCAGTGATACTGAAGCATTGCTTCAAGACTGCCGCTGTTGAAAGCATCTATGAGTGCTTTACGAAAAGGGCGTTTGAGTTCGTTCCAATTGGTCATGGGCTGTCCTGGCATACGTTTTACTATGACAAACTGCAATAATGGGATTCCTACTCCTTTGAAATTGTAGGGAATTTCTCTTTCAATTGCAACAACTGGGTGTGGTTCTACTCTATTTAGTTTGTGGATGTTCAGGATTGAAAGAGATTTGACAGCGTACCAAGAAAACAATGCCAATACCACAAAAATAGGTGAATAGTTTCATTGTTATTTGGTTGATTTTTAAGGCAGCGTTATGGATTCTAAGGCCAAGGCATCGCTCACTGCTTCTAGCGTAGGAATCAAGACATCGTAGTTAGCCCGAAGCAGTTCAATAAGTTCATTGATCACGCCCATTGCCCAGGTATTATCATTTCCGCGTAATCGATGCACCTGGGTGATATGCGCCACCAACAGCTGCTCCACAGGCATGTGGCTGCCTTGCGCATGCAGAATGAGGCGCAGGTAGCCCAGGTTATCTGTGAAACGGATGATTTCTCCTTGCTCCAGACAGAGGGCAACAGGATCAAGGTTAAGCGGTGGTCTGGGCGGCAAGCTGTGGCGCACAGTTCCGTTTTGCGTGTATCCTACCGCTAAGACGCTCATTTCGATTGGCAGCAGGCGGTTGTCTCGCTGGTCGTTAATGACAGCTTCTGGCGGGTTCTCTGCCAACACCAGGCGCCGCACCAGCGGATCATCATCGACGTGCATGTCGTAGATGAGGCCGTAGATCGCTTCGCGTTCATCAACTGGCTGTGCCTTCACTAAACTACCAAAAGCTGGTGTCTGTAACTCCCCTACCCGACAGCCAAGGGCAAAGCCAGTGGTCGATGCTCGCAAAATTCGTCCAAATTTAGGATTGCTTGTGTGCATAAAAATCTCCTAGGATTGAGATGTTGTCTCATTCCAATTTTGGGCAGGCTCAACTCTCAAAACGAGTGCGGCCGCCACGAACAATTTCTTTGCTGCCTTGTTTGGCGGTAAGGCCAGCCCGAATGCCGTGGCGTTCCATGATGACATCGATCATGAAGTTGAGTTCACTGGCGTCTTGATGGCCTACGACGGCCATTTCATCAGCCCGAGCAATGACGTAGGGATAATCGCCTAAGAGACGGCATTGGTCGATGATGAGGGCGTGAACGGCGCTGACGCTGGCTGGGTTTTCAGCTACCCAGCGGGGAATGTCAACGCGGGCGATTTGTTGATTGCTGCGGCTGGGATTGAGATAAAAGAAGCAGACTTCATTCCCTGCATCTTGAGCAGCAAACTTTTCGTTGAAGGGTGAGACGTTGACAAAGACTTTGCTGCGTTGACCCGGTTGGAGCAGGTCGCCGAAGATGTCACGGTCGGTGAGGCCCTGGTTGACTTGTTTGGTGCCGAGGGTGCGCCAGTTGAAAGTGGGGTTGGCAACGGCCGTTATTGATTTCAGCAGCGTCACCACCGCCTGGGTTCCCGGTCGGTCGATATACCCACATAGCAGCGCACCTGATTGTCGAATGCCTGTCATGGCTTCTCCCCAGGCGGTGACCGCACCGTCAATGGGCCAGTAGAGCAGCCGTTGATCCAGTATGGCTAGCGTGAGATCACTGTCATTGCGGTGGTGGAAAGTTTGCCTGGCCAATGTTTCGATTTCGGTGAGATCCCGCTCAATGCTGATGGTACCGTTGCTGGGATCGAAGGTGTCGCTGGCGGCATCATCTTTTGGGTAAGTGATTTTAGGAAAGGAAAAGGTCTCAGGTGCCAGGCTGCTGCCGTGATGATAGATGATACCGCCTACGTTAATCAGGTAGTAGAGGTAGGCGGCATGGCGGTCGGGCATGATTTGCGAGCCGTCGGTAGCGATGATGGTGGCGGCAGCGGGAGGAGGGGGCGGGTCAATGGCGGCATCGAGCGGTTCTTCGTGGTCATAGGGGCGAGCAGGGCTGTACTGCTTCTCGTCCCCTTTTTCTTTTGCGAGGGCAAGGGCTTGAGAAACGGCCGTCCAGTTCGTGCGGTTCTGGGCAAGCGTGTTTAGCACCGCATCGAGCCGTTGGCGGCGTAGTTCATGGCGTCGAGCGGTGGTCTGCGCCATGTCTTTTAAATCATCGGTGAGTTTCTCAAATTCTAAAGTCATGAAACTTTTAACGCAGAGAGACAGGGAGAGGCAGAGGTCAGGTTTGTTTTCTCTGCGCTTTTGCGCCTCTGCGTGTTACTTTTTATGGGTGAGCAGCGCATGCCAGGCTGCTTTGATTGCTGCCTCGGACGTTCCGCTGTGTAGGAGCCAGCCGAGGATGCTGCCACAATCATAGCAGAATTGGGCGCTATCGTTTAGGGTAACGGCCGTTACTGCTTCCCACGTCTTGTTTATCTTGTCACCCGCCGGGGCACAAACCAGGATCACATCGTGAACCAATGCATTTTGGCCGACGATGTGGCGGGAGGCTAGATTTTCGGCGTGAACCACATAGCGGTTGACCAGGGTGAATCCGGCACGTTTCAAGGCGAGCGTGAGGGCAGTCCAGCCTTTGGGGTTCCAGTGGTGGAAGGTGAAAATGAAACGGCCGTTTCCCTTTAACACCCGTTTGCATTCTTTGAAGATGCCGCTAAGAACGGCCGTGTAATCGGCACCGTGGCCGTTGGAAGTTGCTTCTACGGCCGCGCCATCAAGAGCATAAGCCCAGTGGGCGCCCTCTGGTAGAAATTGCCGCAGCCAAACGCGAAAGAATGCCGCTAAATCGCTGTATTGCACGTTGTCAAAATAGGGTGGATCCGTGACCACGAAATCAACACTGTGATCTGGCAGCTGGAGAGAGGTGGAGGATCCTTGTTGCAGCAGAAACCGACGTGAGCCTTCTTTCAACGCAGCGAAGGAAAAAACCTCTTGCCCAACATCGACTTCGCCCGCAATTTCCACTTTTTTATACCCTGTATTTTTCGTTGGTTGACGTTCGACCGGTTGTTTCGCCCAGGTACGACCGCGCACAATGCGGCTGGCGAACAAGTTTTGCAAATTCCCAGAGGCGCGTCTGTGGTAAAGTGGGTTGTTTTCTACTGCTGTGTAGGGGAAGGTGTAGGCATGATAGGTAAAGGCATGGCGAATGGAACCGGGGCGCTTCGTCTTTGTGCCATACCCTTTGTAGCCGCAAAGCAATGTGTTGAACTCGAGGGACGTGGAGATGAGCAAAGCGAGGTTGAGAAGCGCAAGGCGTGATGTGTATGCCGTATGCTGTCGGTCGTGGCTCACATGTTGGGGCGCGTTATCAGCTAACGGGTAACAGCTCACGGATGTTGGCTCACGATTCAGCCACCGACTTGCTGCATCCACATACAACAACTGGCGACTGCTGAAGAGGTCCAGGTAATTGTGGATGCTGCGGTCTAGCAGGGTCTGGGATTTGGTGCCCGGTTCGATGGTGAAATGGGCGGGATTGAAGCCAAGTTTGGTTCGGCGGGCATTGGCTTTATCGAGGGCTGCCCAATCTTCCTGGCGCATGGCGGCGAAGAAGAGGTTGTGTTGGGAGCAGCGACCCGCTAGTGACAGGGGCACATACCGCTGCCAATACGGGATTGAGTGATCCTCCCGGTACTCCTGGTGGCAAGTTGGGCAAGTGGTGATTTTTCGTTCGTGTAACGGCCGTTTCTCCCCACCACCTGCTGCTCGACTGATGATGTCATCATCGTAACGAATATCATGCGTATCAGGGTCTAGCTGCACGACATGCCCCGCTGGCAAATGGCGCAGCGTCAGGGAATCCACAGCCAACGACTCGCCACAGGCACACTGCTGGCGTAACCCGTAAAGCATCATCCACAATTCGACTGGTTCTGCACAAAAAGGACAACTCGTGCGGAAATATTCAGTGACCTGGGCGCGGAGGGAGCGTTGAAACTGGTCAAATGCTTGTGCCAAATCAGCCAGACGCATGTCAGCAAGCGAAGCCCGCGCTTGCAGTATGGGAATAGGGTCAATATCCGCGCCAATGACATTGGCGCCGAGGCGAATCGCTTCATGAACTGTGGTTCCGCCCCCCATCATCGGATCCAGCACGATTTTGCCCCTTAACCCCCCTGCTTCATAATAATTTTGCTTTGTTTTATCTTCGACTAAAGATTTGAGAATCAAACGAAAGGTGCTGCCGCAACGCCGTGCCCACCACTTGTGTAGATAGGTGTTGGGGCGGTAAATATGCTTGTTGTAGGATTCCAGGTGAGCAAGTTTATCTGCAAAGTTTTCGTCGAAGTTTGTGTCGATGGGATACATGGTTAGGGGGCAAAGTGACAAGGTAGCGAAGTACCCGACCACTTTCATTCATAAAATTCTGGCGCTATGAAGGGGGCAAGCGCATAACCAACACCCAGGGCGAAGGCTTGTTTTCGGGGAATGAGACCGCCAGTCAGGGCGCCCACTGCCCCACCTTTGTTCTTGACATTTTCCTGGCCGAGTAAATTATCCATGATGGGGCCCAGTTCTTCACCTGCCAGCACTCGCCTGGCGATAGCAGGTGGTAAAGGGAGGCGGCCACTGCTGGCGACGCCTTCACGGCCGTTTCTATCTGTGACGACGACCCAGCCTTGCAGCATCAGCCCAAAGGAAGTTGAATGCACCCCCCCTTCCAGGCCAAATCCCAGGTCTGCATTTGCGGCCAGGCGGGCGGCTCGGGCACGATTCTGCGCTCCGGTGATGGTCTCGTCATCGCTCATGGGCATTTCGCTCACGCCTGAGGCAATTGCCACAGCGCTGATCTCTGCTTCCGGCCAGAGCTGCCTGACGATGGTTTCAACGGCCGCAACTTTGGTGGGATTGGTGGAACCGACTGCTATTTTCATGCGCGTCTCCAGTGGCATAACTTGATCATGATTTTTCTTAAAAAAGAGAGCAGGGATTAGGAGGTTAGCGGATTTGTTAAGGCGCTGATCCCTGATATTTTAGCCTATTTTAGCTCGATTTGGGTGAGAGCATCAAAATCGAGGGTGTCGGTGCTGCCTAACACTGTTTCCAGGGCAAGCTGGGCTACGGTGAATAAGGCTTGCAAGTCTCCAATACGTTCCAAGTAAAATTCGGCCAGCTCTTTATCCTCTGGTGATAGGTCGCCTTCGGCATTTTTGAGCTTCTCGACGCTGTCTGCCAGGACTTTGATGGCAATTTGCACTTCACGCAGTTCGCGGCTGGCGAGGACGCTGCGAATCACTTGCCAGAGATCGTGCTCGGCGGCGTAATATTTCTTGCGTTCACCGCGCACCCAAATTTCTTTGGCCATGCCCCAACGCTCGAGTGAACGCATATTCATGCTGACGGAGCCTTTGCTGATTTCTAATTGGCTAACGAGATCGTCCAGGGATAATGGCTCTGGGCTCATGAGTAAAGTGCCGTATAATCTCCCGATGATCTCGGCAAAGCCAAAATATCTTGCCAGGCGACCGATGCCTTGTACTGTACTTTCGTTAACGCTAATCAAACTTTTGTCCATAAGAATCCCCTACGTTCAAAACGTTTTGAATGTACAGAGTATCAAAAAATTTCAAGGCGTCAAGGAATTTGGTGATCGGGTGAGCGGCAGCTGGTCACGATCAGTGCGGGGTCGGCCAAATGGGACCATGCCCGGCGCTGAACTGCCAGGAGGCTGCGTTTTGGATGGCACGGGCGGTGAATGCATGCGCCTGACAAACGGCCGTTTCTATTCCATCTCCTCTGGCTAAAAAGGCACAAGCGGCGGCAGACAGGGTGTCGCCACTGCCGTGGGTGTTTGTTGTGTCGAGAACGGCCGTTTCCAGTGGTATGCTTTGTTCTCCATCAAACAACAGATCAATGAACTTGTTTTGGTGTGGTATGCGTTTGAGCAGCACGTTTTTTATGCCGAAATCGTGGAGTTGGCGAACGGCCGTTTCTGCCTCAGCCCATGTCTGCACGTCTGAACCAACTATCAAACCGATTTCCGCCAAATTGGGCGTTACCAATTCAGCCAGGGGGAACAGATGCTCAATGTAGGCTTGTGTGACCTCCTGCGGGAACATGCTTTCCTGGCGATGGTTAACCAGCACAGGGTCGATGACTACATGGGGCATGGCAAATTGGCGCAGCTTGGCGGCGACTGTTTCGATGACATCGACGCGCCCCAAAAAGCCAGTTTTAGCTCCAGCCGCGCCGTAGTCGGACAAGACCGCATCTAGTTGCGCGGCGATGAGTGCGGGCGGCATGAACTGGGCAGCCTGGACGGCGAGGGAGTTTTGGGCAGTAACGGCCGTTATGGCACAGATGCCATACGCACCCAACACAGCCCAGGTTCGCAAATCTGCTTGCAACCCAGCCGCGCCGCCACTGTCTGAGCCAGCGATGGTGAGGAGTTTGGGGGGAGATTGCATATCATTCTCTTGCTTTGACACAAAAAAAGCCAACGGCCGTTTCCAGCACATTGGCTCTTAATCGTCAATCAAAAATTATCAATCGTCAATCCATATTGGCCACGACTGCCCTGGCAAAACCAGAGCAGCTTAACTTAGTGGCGCCTTCAATCTGGCGATGCAAGTCGTAGGTGACCGTTTTTGCCAGGATAGTTTTGGTCATC
>PDQY01000115.1 GCA_002746795.1 Chloroflexota bacterium
AAAAACTAGGGTATTCCAATCTGGCTGCAGCACGGCGTTTATTTGATGCTAAAATCGCGGCTCAACTCTCTTGACGCCCGACTACTGAAAAACCCTGGCAAATAGGTGAATTTTTAACCAACCCATGATCGGGTTGAGCAATCTATATGGTTCAGTTTCGTTTGGGGTGACCATCCCTCATGCTCTCTGGTTGAGTGCCTTGTCGTTGGTAGTCTGGGTGCTGTTGATCTATGTATTTGAAAAATAGTTTCCTCAACTGGTTGGTTAACCCTACCTGGTACGAAAAACGCCGAGGCTGAAATGGCTCTCGGCGTTTTCGTGTGTGTTGTGAAAAAGGAGGTTTTTTCTAGGCAAGAACGGCCGTTGCCAGTTCGTAGCCTTTTTGCAGCACTTGTTTGTTGGCTTCAAGTAAATGAGCTTTACGTGGGGGTAAATGGTCGTCTAAGGCTTGTTCGACTTGGGACAAGGTGAGCAACGGCCGTTTAGCCAGCAAAGCGCCCATGGCAGCCATATTCATCATCTTAACTGAGCCAAGCTCTTCCGCGATTTGATTGGCAGGAATAGCGATCACATCAATGTCTGTGCGCGAGGTTTCCTTATCGACAATAGAACTGTTCACGACAAGCAGCCCCCCTGGTTTCACCAATCCTTCATATTTTTCAAACGAAGGCAGGTTAAGCACCACGGCCACGTCTGGTTCTGCCACCAGAGGTGCCCCAACGGGATCATCACTAACGATAACGGTGCAGTTCGCTGTGCCGCCACGCATCTCAGGGCCGTAAGATGGAATCCAAGTCACATGTTTTTCATTGTCCATGCCGGCATAAGCCAGCAGTTGACCAGAAAATAAAACGCCCTGACCGCCAAATCCAGAAATTACAATTGAAGTTTCCATGGTAAAAATCCTTGAGATTAGAGTGTGGAAACTAGAACATATTTAATCCCGAACCCTCTAATCTCCTAATCTCTGTGTTACGTTGCTGTCAATATGTCTGCTTTGTGTTGCTCCATCGTGATGGTGATGACCATTCCCAGGCGCTTAATGCCTTCTGTAATCATCTCTGGTGTGGCGTTGGAGAAGTTAAGACGGGCGGTGTTATGGCCGCCGCTGGTGCTGCCAGGGTGGAAAGCCATGCCTGGGACGAAAGCAACTTTGTGAGAAACGGCCGTTTCCAACAATTCTGCGGCATCCATCCATTCCGGTAACGTCACCCACAGGAACAAGCCCCCTTCTGGTCTCGTCCAGTAGACACCTAGGGGGAAATGGGTTTCCATCGCGGCCAGCATAACATCACGCCGTTCCTTATAAGTTTTGCGGATCAACGCTTTATGCTCATCCAGATAATTATCTTTTGCCACTTCATAAGCCACCATCTGCGAGAAGGTGCTGGTATGTAAATCCATGCCCTGTTTCGCCATGACACATTTTTGGATAACATGTTCTGGTGCCATGATCCAGCCAAGCCGCAATCCCGGTGCCAACGTTTTAGAGAAAGTACCGAGGTAAATCACATCACCTGTGTAAAAGCCTTTATCATCGCAATCAAGGGTTTGTTGTTCTTGATATTCTGCATCCAAAGCAACCAGAGGCGGAATATGCTCACCTTCATAACGTAAATCCCCATACGGATCATCTTCAATGATAGGAATGCCATAATGATCTGCGATTTGAACCAGTTTGATGCGCCGTTCCCGTGAGAGCGTAACCCCTGCCGGGTTCTGGAAATTTGGCAAAATATACATGAACTTTGGCCCGGCTTGCAGCGCTTCAATAAAGCGGTCATCCAGACAAATGCCATCTTCATCAATCGGCACCGTCACATAATCCGCTTGATATGAGCGCCATGCCTGCAATGCGCCCAGGTATGTGGGCTGTTCCGTCAAAATTACATCGCCTGGATCCAACATAATTTTGCCAATAATGTCCAGCGCCTGCTGAGCGCCGTTTGTGATAAGCACATTAGCTGAATTGGCATGGATGCCGTAGCGGCACATTTTCTCCACAATAAATTCACGTAGGGGCAAGTACCCTTCCGTGGTTGAATATTGCAAGGCTTGTGCCCCATGAGCCGCTAACACACGTTGGCTGGCTTGCTTAAACCGCTCCACCGGGAAAACTTCTGGTGCCGGTAAGCCGCCAGCAAAAGAGATAACATCCGGTTGCTGCGTCAGCTTAAGCAATTCCCGGATAACCGAGCTGCTCATCCCCTGCATGCGTTGGGCATATCGTCGTTCCCAAGGACAACTCATAGTAGACTCCTTTGTGTGTGCTTCGTGACGCGCGATATGTGAAAATCTGACGCATCACGCCGGGCGTATCACCTATTTACTGCCTGCGTTTCCTTTGCAACGGCTCTGCTACCTTAAAATCACCCAATGGATAAACAGGAACCATCTCATCGCGTACCCAGTGGGTAGCTTCTAATGGTGTCATTTTCCAGTTGGTGGGGCAGCTCGAGAGCAGTTCTACAATGCTGAAACCAAGACCTTTTATTTGCGCTTCAAAAGCTGTCTTGATCGCCTTCTTGGCTCGGATGGTGTGGCGGGCATCATGCAGGCTGCGTCGGACGGAGTAGACCACGCCGGGCAGGGGCGCCATCATCTCAGCAATGTGCATGGGCATTCCCATTAGAACGGGATCCTTGCCGGTGGGTGAAGAGGTGGTGACCTGCCCGATAAGCGAGGTGGGAGCCATTTGCCCGCCTGTCATGCCGTAGATGGCGTTGTTGATGAAGATGATGGTGATGTTTTCGCCACGAGTGGCCGCGTGAATCGCTTCAGCGATACCAATGGAAGCCAAATCGCCATCCCCCTGGTAGGTAAAGACGATGCTGCCAGGATTGACACGCTTGAGACCGGTAGCCATCGCTGGCGCTCGCCCATGAGCGGCTTCG
Organism: Chloroflexota bacterium; assembly: GCA_002746795.1. Taxonomy (GTDB): domain Bacteria; phylum Chloroflexota; class Anaerolineae; order Promineifilales; family Promineifilaceae. The sequence continues at coordinate 2,895 of PDQY01000115.1, forward strand.
GCAGCGTCAAAATCAAAGTAGTTGTAGGCAAAGACAGCACAGCCCACAGGCGCGACCAGGATCGTGCGTTCTTGAATCCCCAATTCATCAATCACTTCGGCGACGAGGCGATGAGCCAAACCATGGGTGCAGCCAGGGCAGTAATGTGTGTCACAGGTTGTTAAACTGTGGGGACGCTCGTAGATTAGTTTTTCAGGAATTACTTGTTCTTCAACTGGTAGATCTACTGTAACCATTTTTGATTCCTTTATTTTAAGTTTGTCGTGATGACTGCCGTCATCTATCAATCACCTATCACAAAATCGATAATCATTGCCGCGATGAGGACAAACAGATTAGGGTTGGTGGGTGTTTAACGCCTTGGTACGCTGCCAGATGGCGTGGATTTCAGCTTCGATTTCGGTGGGGTACGGGATTAAGCCGCCCATACGACCTAAAAATTCGACGGGGACATCGCGTCCCACAGCTTCGCGTACATCGTGGAGCATTTGCCCCGCATTCATTTCAACGACGAGGAAGGATTTGACGCGCGTGGCCAGAGCTTGCAGCCGTTCTTCAGGGAAGGGCCACAGCGTAATGGGGCGATGAAGTCCCACGGGTACTCCTTCGGCGCGTAGGGTTTTAACGGCCGTTTCTGCCACCCGTCCCGCCGTACCAAAAGCCACAATCGCTACTTCAGCATCCTCCATGTCATGCTCGTAATACCGGACTTCGTTCGCTTCGATTTTTGCCAGCTTCTTTTGCAGATGTACATTAAAGTTGTGCAAGGCCTCTGCCCCAAGATGGATAGACGTGATGACATTCTTTTGGGGCATTTCCCCGTTGGTACGTCGTTTTTCTTGACTAGAGAGCGCCCAAGACGGCCGTTCCTTTTGCAACTCTTGCATGGGCGGCAGTTCGGCTGGCTCCATCATTTGCCCAATCGCGCCATCCAACACCAGGAAGACCAGCGTGCGGTATTTTTCCGCCAGGTCAAACGAAAGCACCATCATGTCAATCGCCTCTTGAATAGTCGAGGGAGCCAAAACGATGGGGTGATAGTCCCCATGTCCAACTTGTTTGACCACCTGGTTGTAATCTGATTGGCTGGGTTGGATATTGCCTAGCCCCGGACCACCGCGCATCACATCGACGATGACCGCAGGCACTTCTGAGCCGACAATGTAACTGATACCTTCTTGCATCAGGCTGATGCCGGGGCTGCTGGAAGAAGTCATGACACGCACGCCAGCAGAGGCTGCGCCGTAAACCATGTTTACCGCGGCCACTTCAGATTCTGCCTGCAAAAAAGTGCGGCCTAGCTCTGGCATACGTTTTGACATATGTTCAAGTAATTCTGTTTGAGGGGTGATGGGGTAGCCGAAGTACGCTTCACATCCGGCACGGACAGCCGCTTCGGCGAGAGCCACGTTGCCCTTAAGTAATTCTTTGCTCATGCTGTGTCTCCTTTAGGGAAGGATGAGGGATGAAAGATGAAGGGTGAATCATCGAAAAATCCCCTAATTCCATAATCCCCGCTAATTAAGTGCCGGTGATGAGGTAGTATGTTTTGAGAACGTGGGGCGCTTACGTTTTTTGGGGGATTCGCGGAAGACGGTGATACAGCCATCAGGACAGACGGTGGCGCAGAGGGCGCAGCCTGTGCATTCATGCAGGGGGTCGAGCAGTACGACAGGGCGATAGCCTTTGCTGTTGAGGTCTTCAGCCATCGTGATGACACTGGGGGGGCACGCTTCTCGACAAAGTTCACAACCTTTACAACGCTCGACATCGATAATAATTCGACCTTTTGCCATAGTGGGAAACTCCTTTGTCTTGAGGTGGCGAGCAGCAGGTGGCTAGTGGCGAGTTTTGTCAACTCGCTGCCTGCTGTTTGCTGCTCACCACCCGCTGCCAACTTGCGGTTCACGTGAGTGGTGGGAGCCCTGAATGGGTGGGATGCCAATCAGGTTCACGTGGGACTATGTTGTTAAGTTGGATACCGAGACATAAATTTTGAAACAACAACAGCGTTTTCACTTAAACATGCTGCTACAATTCATTATGCCGGAATGCATAGAGTTTCGATAGTGACAAAGATTAGGTATGTTTGTGACGAATGTCACGCACTGGAAAGTGAAAATGGTTAATAAATGTGCGTTAAATCGCTGATTTAGTTAATAATATACATTTCGTGTAATCTTGACATTCGGATTTGAGGAGGTGGTAACGAAAATTAGCTTTCTTCTTGCCAGGGCAAGGTGTTAGGCCACTAGAACGCAAAACGTGAGGTGGCCACCCACGTTTCACGCATTACGCTTCAATAATTTGATACACATGCTTGATTGGTGTCGCTTTGACGAGCATCGCCTGGGCAGGGCAGTAAGCATTTTCAGATAACTCAATCGCTCGTTCCACGGCTTGGGGATCGATGTTATGCCCGGTGACAATGTATTCCACCGTTACATCTGTGTACACATGGGGGTGAGAATCTGCCTGATCCGCATGCACCCTAACCGCAAAGCCAGTTACATCCTGCCGCTTTTTGCGCAAGATTGAAATGACATCCATGCCTGTGCAGCCTGCCAAACTCATCAGCATCAACTCTAACGGCCGTGATCCCTTGTCCGAGCCTCCAACTTTAGGGGCGCCATCCAGGATCACTTCATGACCACTATCAGCCACACCAGTAAAATATAAGCCATCATGCCAAGTTACTTTTGCTTCCATTATCTGCTCCTTGGGAAAAAAGATTGAAGCATATACACCTTAATATATCTCTAATCTTCAATCTTGAATAAGTGTTACTTGAAGGGCACGCCTCCAAAAAGATCTTATCAGGTAAACGCTCCATTTTCGGCTGCTTTGCCGCAGCGAGCGCACGTTAATACAAATAAACCATCATAAGCCAGGATGCCTTCTGTGCAATTTGGGCAAGGCTCTCCGGGTTTGGGGGTTGGGTTGTGGCAGGTGCGTTTCTTTTTCCGCCACCAATATGTTGCTGCTTGTTGTGCCATATTCTCTTTGACGACAGCTCCCGTAGTTTTCATACCTTTTAAGTATAGATCACTAGAGATGGTTTACAAGCCACTTTGACCACCTGTTGCTATACTTACCGTTTTTCCCAAGATACAAGAATTCCAATGTTCAGGTATACTGATGAGGGCAATTGTCAATCGTCAATTACACAAGGATTATTATGAGTGAAATTACACATGTGGTGAAGCGTAGTGGCGCAATTGTGCCATTTAATCAAGAAAGAATTACTAATGCAATTTACCGGGCAGCGGTGGCGGTTGGTGGTCGGGATAAGGATCGTGCTGAATGGTTGTCTGATCAAGTCGTGGCCGTTTTGGAAGATTTATCTCCCCCAGGTCACAGGCCGCACATTGAGGAAATCCAGGATGTGGTAGAGAAGGTACTCATCGAAAATGGACATGCCACAGTTGCTAAAGGTTATATCCTCTATCGCAATGAACAAAGCCGTAAACGGTACGAATCAGCCAAAAAAGCATCGCGTCCTTCTGAAAATATTCCCTGGTCAAAAATATGGCGGGTTTTAGATTGGGCAGTGAGGCACAATTTACATTCTGTCTATCGTTTGAATGAACGAATTGCCAATGGGGAGTTCCCGCAGATTGTGCATGAATCAGAAGCGGCGTATGAGGATGATGTGGATACGGCTGCGGAGTTGATTGCGGAACGGAAGGATGAGCTTAAGATGGTTTTGATTACGGGCCCATCTTCTTCAGGGAAAACGACTTCGACTATTAAGATTGAACAGCGTTTGAGCAAGGTCGGCTTAAAGTTTGTCACGCTTAACGTGGATAATTATTTTTTCAATCTGGATATGCACCCGAAGGATGAGTTTGGTGATTATGATTTTGAAACGCCTCAAGCCTTGGATTTGTCACTGATCAATGCACATCTTGAGCGGTTGATAGCTGGGGATGAGGTGTTGATTCCCTATTATGATTTCAAAACGGGCACTCGTACATCGGAGCAAACACCCATGAAGCTGGCTGAAAATGAGATTTTGCTGATTGACAGTTTGCATGGTTTGTATCCACCGATGACGGAGGGTGTGCCCAATGAAAAGAAGTTTAAACTTTATTTGGAACCTCTCTTGCAAATGCGTGGCCCGGATGGGTATTTGCACTGGACTGATTTGCGCTTAATCCGGCGGATGCTGCGGGATGCGTCGCATCGTGCTTATCAACCGCAGATGACGTTGGAACATTGGCATTATGTGCGTTCGAGTGAACTGCGACATATTATTCCTTATTCGACAACGGCCGATTTTATCATCAACAGTGCTATGCCTTATGAACTGCCGCTGTATCGGGCACGATTGATGTCGGAGTTTGGCAAATGGCGGACGGAGTATGTGGGTAATCCGCTGCGGGAAGATGCGCTTATGCGGGCTGACCGTGTGTATCGCATGTTGGAGGCGATTCTGCCGGTGGTTGATGATTCACCGGTGCCGATGGATTCGGTGCTGCGTGAGTTTATTGGTGGCAGCAGTTTGAAATATTGAAGGGAGCAGGGCGGAGGTAGAAATTGGCAGGGAGAAGGGAGATTTTTTTATGAGCAAAACTAAGGTGGGGGAAACGGCCGTTACGCCAAAATCAGGAGGCTTCGATACGGGTTCCCCAGCGGTCGTAGAAGAAAAATTTCAAACCGGGCAGGTATTTACCGTTGTTGGGGCGCACTTTGTGCATGACACCTATTCAGCATTTTTAGCGCCGCTACTGCCCTGGCTCCAGGATAAATTAGGGATTGGCTATACCTTGGCTGGCAGCTTGGCCATTTTTATGCAGCTGCCCAGCTTGATGAACCCATTTATCGGTTATTTGGCTGACAAGGCGAATTTACGCTGGTTTATCATTTTAGCTCCGGCAGTGACGGGGACTTTGATGAGTGGTATGGGTCTGGCGCCCAATTATTTGACGCTGGTCTTTTTGCTCTTGGCGACGGGCATCAGTGTGGCGGTTTTCCATGCGCCAGCCCCGGCGATGATTGCTCAGGTATCTGGCGGACGGGTGGGCAAAGGCATGAGCGCGTTTATGGCTGCTGGCGAACTGGGACGGACGTTAGGGCCTGTGATCGCTGCTGCGGGTGTGAGCTGGTTTGGCCTGGAAGGTACGTGGCGGTTAGCTTTTGTTAGTTGGGCTGTTTCGCTGATTTTGTATTTCCGTCTGCGCAACCTGACAAATATGCAGCAGAATGTGATGATCAAGGGGACATGGTCCGCATTTAAAGAAGTTGGGCTGCAGGTTTTTCCGCCGCTGATAGCGATTATGGTGGGGCGGGCATTGTTACAGGCGGCACTGACTCTTTATTTGCCTCTTTTTGTTAGAGATGAGCTTGGTTTAGGCTTGTGGCTGGCGGCTGCTTCTCTGACGATTTTGGAGGCTGCGGGTGTTGTTGGTGCTTTAACCTCTGGTACGGTAAGTGATCGATACGGCCGTTCTCGTATCTTGGCGGTGGTATTGGTGCTTGCGCCACTGTTGCTGCTCGCCTTTATCTATGGCCCGACCTGGTTGGCTGTGCCGCTGTTGATTGTGTTGGGCTTAACGGCGCTGTCGCCTCAGCCTGTCTTTTTGGCTTTGGTGCAGGATCGTTTCCCTGAGAATCGGGCGCTGGCCAATGGCACATTCTTGGCGCTCAACTTTCTTATTCGGGCGGCTGGTATTTGGGCAGTTGGCTTGTTGGCTGACCAGTATGGCTTGACAGCGGCCTTTGTGATTAGTGCGCTGGTGGCGTTGGGGAGTGTGCCGGTGTTGAGGTTTTTGCCGAAGTGATTTTTGAGCGGAGAATTAGGGGATTATTCCAAAATCCCCGCTTCTTTTTCTTTTAACTGAGTATGAGCAGTTTTGTATCCCTCAATCACATCTTGTATAATGCCGCGCTTTCATTGGCTCAAAAGAGCTTGGAGAATGGTTAGCGGTATGAGTGAACAAGAGGAATCATCAGTTGCGGAGCCGATTTATCGCTGCCCTGTGTGTGACAGCGTTGTTGCCGTTGATGTCAAGCGGTGTTTGATGTGCGGGGCAGAGCAGCCAGAACGGCCGTTATCCTCCCCCGAACCTGAAATCAGCGTTGAACTTTCTCTAGAAGCGCCATCAGATGAACCAGCCCCTGAACACGCCGCGCCCGCAGCAGAGCTGCCAGCTGCGGTGGACATTGATGCATCTGAAGATGAGGAACCTGAGGAGAAAGCGGAATCTGAGGAGAAAGCGGAACCTGAGGAAGCGGCAGAAGCTCCTCTGGTTTTTGTTCACGTGGAGGATCCTGAATATACCACGGACAAACCTTTAACCGCTGTGAGCCCGGTGGGGTTAGATAAAGTTCCTGTTTTGAAGCCAGCAAAAGAGAGAATGAATCAGTCGTGGCTAGGGTATGTGGTAACGGCCGTTGTCATTGTCATCATGGTTCTATTTGGCATTTTGTCTGTGCGCACGCCGGAGGCCGAAGCCATCGTTGCCCAAGCGTCTCTTCAAGTGCTGCTGTCCCCTTCGGCCACGCCCACCCCAGAACCGTCACCTCTGCCCACAGAAACTGAGGCTTTGCTAGATACGCCAACCCTCACCTTGACCCCCGCGCCTACCCACACATTGCAGCCGCCGCGTGAGCATACCATCAGCGTTGGTGATACCCTGTTTGGTTTGGCCTTGCAGTATCGAGTTTCACTCGAATCCATTTTGGCAGTCAACGGCATGACTCAGAATTCACCGATCATTGCGGGGCAGCCTTTGCTGGTTCCTTGGCCCACCGCAACCCCGCCGCTAGTTCCGGTGGGGATGGAATTTAATGGCGAATTAGTCATCGCTGATCCCACAGATTGTCGCCGCTATGAAGTTGTGTCCGGTGATTCTTTAAATGCGATTGCTGCCCGCGCCGACGTTGATTACGATCTATTTTTGCTGGTGAATCGCCTAACCAGCGATTCCATCATCCAGCCTGGCGATACAATCTGCATTCCAGAAATTGTGTATGGGGCAACCTTGCAGCCGACGCCTGGTCCTTCGCCAACTCCTTCTTTGACGCCCCTGCCACCTGGTCCTAGTTTGCTTTACCCTGTGCAAGATGCCGCCATTGAACAGCCTGCGGGCGTCATCACATTGCAATGGGTTGCCTTGCATGATTTGGCTGGTGATGAGTGGTATATGGTGGAACTCACTGATATGAACGAATTAGCAAGCGCTTCCTGGCGCGGTTTCACCCGGGATACCGCCTTCCAGGTGCCATCCAGTTGGCGACCTGCTGTGGCTGACACGCATCAAATGCGCTGGCGTGTCAGTTTGGTGAAGGTGGTTGGTTTCCGTGAGGATGGCCTGCCTATCTTCACATTTGGCGGACAGAACAGCCAGGATGCATTTTTCAACTGGTTGGGTGCCGCGCCCACAGCAACCCCATTGCCTACGGCAACAGCGACGCCAACGCCTGATCCACGAACGGCAACTCCACAAACTGACGCATAAAGTGCATAACATCTATTCTCTCTGCTCACGGACAGGTTTCATCCTTTATTGTTGCCGTACATAATTGTGAGGCGGCGAGTGACAGCCCATGAATTTAGGGGGGCGCTATCATGGATTGAGGATGCGCATGGGCCATTGGCCTTGCTTTGTGGTGAGATAATGTTGTCGGCGGCTGGCGAACTCTGAATCGAGATGGGAAAGGGGGCGTAAACGGCCGTTTACTACCACATCTGGATCAATTGCACGTAATTTGGTACTCACCCAAAAATCAGGATTCTCTGCATCCCACACAAATTCAGTTTTTGGGGAAATCAAGGCGAGCAATCGTTGCAGCTCTTCATCGGCAGCCTGGTGCAGCTTTTGCCAAAATGGTTCATCTGTTCCCCAGAAATCATCTTCGGAGACAACGCCTAGTTTGAGACCCCGGCGAATCGCTTGTGCTGTTACCTCATAGATACCAACTTCACGGAAATTGGCCCAACTGGCATCATCGGCGGCCATGAAGGTGCAGCCGAGCCATTGGGCCACTTCGATGCTGTCTATGGCGATGCGCCCCGCTGCCACCACAAGATGTTGGCGCACTCTCTCAATGTGAACGGCCGTGGCCAGACCCAAACCTGACGCATCTCGTAAGAAATAATCGATACGATCTGCACACAGTTTAGGCGCAGGCTGCTCCAGAAGAGGGTAGTTTTCTTCGTGTAGAAAATCGTGCCAATCATAACCATGCCGTTCTAAAATCTCAGGGATGTCAGTGTTTTTGAGATACGTCTCTTTCATCTCATCATGATAGCTCTGGCTGTTATGGTCATCGACCACGTAATCAATGACATGGCTAAACGCCGTGTGGCTCACGTCATGGAGAAGCGCTGCAATTTGCTCGGGCAAATCTCCGTTCAGACTTTTGACCAGGATCATAGTACCCACGCAATGGTCGAAGCGGGTCACAGGTTGGGTGATTCCGATCAAGGCACTAATGCCATGCTGCATGACACCGTGGAGCCTCTGCATCGCTTTTGCTGCCATTAAATCAAGCAATACTGGTTCAGAAATCTGAATTTTTCCATAAACATCATCACGGTATAACATGATTTACTCTTGCCTTGGTGACTAACTAAAAATTATTCCCTGTTTTTCAGGGGGAAAGGTTACTTGACGCGCATTCATCAATTCTGTCACTTGTTTTTATGGATGCGCACTTAGCGTTCAATCTGGTATGATTATCATGAAAGAATGCGTTTTGTAAAGATCAAGTTCGATATGGAGTATAGCGTGGAATGGTGGGGAGTAAGAAAGTGCCCTACAAAATGTTGTTATACTCTGCGATATGGAATGGATATTTATGAGGAAGCCTAACTGGTTGTTTGTTGGTTTTTTACTCTTATTCATGGTTAGCTGCCAACAGACGGAAGTTTTTACCCCCACTCCGTTTCAGCCTACGCCCAAAGATTTATCCATAGCTGCGCGTGGCTCTTCCATTACGCCTGTGCCTGCTTTTTTGACAGATGTGATGGCAAACCCTGAATTTTACGAGGACGCACATCTGTTGGTTACTGGTCAATACTACCGCAGACCTGTGCAGGTATGTGGTGTGGATGCACACCCTTCACCTGCTGGTTGGGATTTGATTGCAGGCGATGTCAGTGTGGCGGCAGGCGGCTTTGATGCACAACTGCGCCAGTTCATGCCAGATGGCATTACCATGACTGTCCTTGGTCGCTTCTCTCACTGGGAAGGGCCGGTGGGTTGTGGAAAACAGGCTGTCCCTACAGAAATGTGGTATCTCGATGTGATTAAAATCATCGACCCGGCTCAACTTGTGCAGGTGACCCTGACACCGGGCTCAGCTGCGGAAGATTCTTCGGCAGATGGGAATTCCCCTGACCCCTTGGTGACACCAGTGGTGACCCCTATCACGCCAACAGCCAATGCCAATCTAG